>NZ_JBAIYV010000064.1:0-3673 GCF_036763075.1 Desulfotomaculum sp. 1211_IL3151
CTAATTTGAAACATTAAGTTTCAAATTTAATTCTAAGAGATTATGTAAAGATATTTGGTAAGGAAATCATACTTTAATGGGTTTTAGAGTGGTACTTTGCATAACGAAACACTTTGCATAATTTCCAATATGTAAAGCTTTACATATTGGCAAGACTTATGTCGCTATCGGACTTGGCATTAAAGCTTGCCTTGAAGGCTACAAAGTCTGGTTCACAACAGTTCCAGTGCTAATCAGCCGGATTAAAGAGTGTCGGGCGGAACAGACACTACGTGCCTTTCAAAATTGCTTTGAGAAATATGATTTGGTAATAGCAGATGAAATGGGCTACATTTCGTTCGATAAGGAAGGTTCTGAACTGTTGTTTACTCACCTATCGCTTCGGGCTGGTAGAAAATCTACGATTATTACTACAAACCTGTCATTTGAGCGATGGGGAGAGATTTTTCAGGATCCGGTCATGACTGCGGCGATGATTGATCGGTTAACACACCAATCGTACATCATTAATATGAATGGAAACTCCTATCGCATGAAAGAAACCAAAGAATGGTTACAAAAGCAACAGTTGGCCTAATAATAGTGTCCCCCTTTACAGGTGGGGGAATTTTTAATGACCATATGGGGGGATTTTGAGTTGACAAATACACATGATGCATCTGAGCAGATTATTGTAAAGAATACCCATGAGGCATTGATTACACAAGAGCAATGGGATATGGTGCAAGAGCTTCATCAGCGGAAAAGGCGTACACCTATGCAAATGGATGAACCCAATTTATTCTCTGGATTGGTGTTCTGCATGGACTGCCAAAAGCCCCTTGTTCTTACACCATGGCTGCTGTTAACAACAACTTTATGTGCTATAAAAGGGAAAGGAGATCTGCTCCTTCCATTACATCAGAGAGCAGGATTTAATTCATATCATCCTTGACAACCTGCGCAGAGTGACCCATTTTGCAAGACAAAAGGAAACCCTCTTTGCAGAATACATCAATCGTAAAAACTCCATTGAACTGAGAAAAGAAATAAATAGTCTGCAAAGGGAACTGGATACGTCAAAGCGCAGGGATGACGAATTAACGGCACTGTTTAAGCGTCTCTATGAGGATAATGTTCTTGGACAACACGGGTAACCAATGAGCAGTTTCGTATACTGTCGGCTGATTACAATGATGAGCAAAAATCGATCAAGGATTCCATCCCTGTTAAGGAAAGCCGATTGCAGAAGCTGATGGACTCTGCCTCCAATGTGGATGCCTTCATTGAGAAAGCCAAGCGGTATACGAAGATACCGGAGCTAACTCCCGAAATCCTGCGGCTCTTTATCTCAAGGATTTGAGGTAGGAGAAAAATTCACGCACCGCTGAACAGGCGATCAGAGTTGTCTATCGGGATGTAGGCATTATGGAGAATGTAGAACCGATTGCCGCAGAAGATGCAGACATTTCAGAGCATGAAAACATTGCATAAGATATCACAAGGCGGACAGCTTTCGCCATCCGCCTTGTATATACAATCTGTCCCTTTGAACGAGAACAGAAGGGTTTTATTGTTTGTTAAATATGTTTTAAACAGAAGCTTGGGGGCATTTGTGAAGACAATGGGCGCAAAACAAAAGCACCCTAATTACATTTGACAAGTTTGTTTATCGGAAATAAAATTATAGAAGGTGATGATAGATAACATCTGCAAAATTGCTTAGCAAATATATGGAATATTGGTACTTACTTTAAAAGAAATATAGGTAGTTTAAGATCAGTCAGGAACACAGAAAACAATACATGATAAAACTCTGGCAATATTATCAACAGACTTAGGACATCAATGGGACGACAGCTTAGATGGACGTCCCATTTTATATCCAGGGTTGAATATAATGGTTGACTAGGGATTAAGTCCTGTGATGAAGTTTAAAAAATAATGGAGGTGCTTGTAATGATCATATCAGAAATAGTACACCCAGCTATTCTACTTAAAGATGACGAACCTATTGAAAAGGCCCTGCAATTAATGAATGAGAAGAAAATTAATGGTGCTCCGGTGGTAGATGGCCAACATAATTTAGTTGGCATGGTAGTTAAAGCTGATATTTATAGGTTTCTAATGGACCCAGGTCATTATAACAGTTGCCCTTTGAATTGGGTTATGTCTAAAGAAATAATAACAGCAAACCCGAATGAAGATATAATCACTGTAGCTAATCGGTTGCGAAGCAACAATATAATTGCTTTACCCGTCGTCGAAGGGTCAAAAGTTTTAGGTGTAATTTCAATAGAGAACATTATGGACTACTTTATTGCCAGATTAGCTGATTAACCAGAACAATAACCTGGATTTAATAATATAGACAAGTATTACAAATAAAATTACGCTATATTTCTGGTCTAACGGGGAAAATTATTATAGGAACCAAATAAATTATACGAGGAGGCTTTATCATGAAAACAAAAACCACCAAACAATCTGGCTCTTCTTCAAATTTATCTTCTTCTGGCTCCAAGTATATGCAGGAACTGGGTTCCGAATTGGGCGTAAATTCCCCAAGTTCAACCTCCAAGGCTAACAGAACAACAACTACAACTAAAAAAACTACAAAGAGATCCTAAAGAGAAAAAAGGCCAGGTATACTGGCCTTTTCTTATCTCTAACCATTGAATAGCTGTACAAACACCTTGCTGTATTTGCCGCCCTTCACTACACCAATACCTACTTTAGTATATTCGGCCTTTAAGATATTCGCTTTGTGTCCGGGGGAATTCATTAGGTTTACGTGGGCCGTATTAACATCCGCTGCTCCTGCCAGGTTTTCTCCAGCATAGTGGTATACTACACCATATTTTTTCATCATATCAAAGGGGGAACCATAGGTAGGAGAAGTGTGACTGAAGTAATTATTCGTAATCATATCCTGGGCTTTCATACGTGCCAGTTCCGTCAGTTTGGCATCATAGGCCAGGGGTTTTAGACCGGCAGCCGTACGCTCTTTGTTAATCAAACTCAACATAGCCTGTTCATCCGCAACACTTATATTCATTTGTTGGCTAGTTGGTTGTGATGTTGTTGTAGTTGGTTGCGTACTAGGAGCCTTCTGAACCGGAGCCGACTGCGTTGTCTGAGGCTTTTGATAGTTGCTGTAATTATAGCCGCTGTAATTGTTGTACGTGGTGTAATTGGCTGTGTTGTTGTTAGTATAATTATATGAGACATAGGCTTCTGCCGTCCCGGCACCTGGCAATGTCATTGCCACTAGCATAGCAACGGCTCCCACTGTGAGTCCTGTGAACACTTTAAGAATTTTTTTCATTTGTTTCTCCTTTCAGAATTAGGCTTTCAAATGTTACGCTATTCATAGTAATATTTTTTTGTTTTTGTGACAAATAGATTTATACTATTTATTTTTTAAAATAACCAAAAGAGATTATGTATCATATAAATAAATTAAAATAGCTTAAAATACCTCCCTAATGGAATATTATCCTAGAAAAAGGGTCAAAAAGGGCGTGTCGCAAAACGTTTATTTGAAAACGTAGGGCGACACGCCCTTTTTGATTCATGACAGGAAAATCATTACATCTTTGCAGGTTAGTTTCACTATTTAAGCCCCGTTTTGGGCATAACAAAACAAGGGAAGCGCTTTCCCTTTGTTAATAATTTTTCGTTTTTGTTTAGG
>NZ_JBAIYV010000029.1:0-3476 GCF_036763075.1 Desulfotomaculum sp. 1211_IL3151
TGGAAATTATGCAAAGTGTTTCGTTATGCAAAGTACCACTCTAAAACCCATTAAAGTATGATTTCCTTACCAAATATCTTTACATAATCTCTTAGAATTAAATTTGAAACTTAATGTTTCAAATTAGATTTTAGGGGGTTAATGTATGAACCATCAAACGTTGGCAATTAAAAAATTGGTTGCTGTCGTATTGGCGAAGATGGAGGAATTAAACTATGCCCAAACAACCTTAACGAATTACAGGCGATTTTATAGCCGAATTATTCGCTTTGCAGAAGAAAGGGACGATATCTATTACAGCGAGGAGCTTGGCAGTGATTTTTTGAAAAAGTATTATCATTGTCACATTGATACAATTCATGAAGCAGCCCCTAACAAAACTCTTGGCACTCAAATAAGATATATCCGAGTGTTGGGGGATTTTCAAATTCATGGTGCTATTCTCAGGAGGAAGTTAGGTCCACTTGCAGCTACTTCTTGTCCAATACAGTTTGAGATAGGATTTGAATCGTATTGCCTTGAATGCCAAGACCGACATTATTCAAAGCAGGGTAATTATTCCCGGATGAACCGCATCAAGCATTTACTTTTCTTTTTAAATGAACACGGCATTAAATCATATGACTCTATTACACCAGCATATTTATCTGGCTATGTTAAAACTTTTGTGAACCTAAAAAGTAAAACGGTTAGAACCACCCTTGTCGCAATGAGATGCTTTTTACGTCATTTATACCTAAACGGTTTTATTCAGCAAAATTTAGCGGACATGCTCCCAAAAATAAAAAATTACTACGCCCCAAGCATTCCCCGTATTTGGAAACCATCTGAAGTTAAAACAGTTCTTGGTACTATTGACAGGGGTAATCCCACAGGTAAACGTGATTATGCCATGTTGCTTTTAGTTGCTCGGCTGGGTTTAAGGACTTCCGATTTAAAGGCAATGCGATTGGAAAATATCCGGTGGAACACCAATTCGCTAGAAATCACACAACACAAGACAAAAGCCCCTGTTTCTTTTCCCCTTTTGAATGATATCGGATGGGCGATTATTGATTACCTTAAGAACGGAAGACCCCATACTAATTCTCCCTATGTATTTGTAAGACATAATGCTCCGTTTGAAGAATTTGCACCAAATGCAGCTATGAGTAGGATTTTAGTCAAATATATTCGTGAAGCAGGTGTTAGAATTCCTAAGGATATACCGTTAGGTCTTCATTCATTGAGACACACCTTGGCCAGTACTCTTTTAGAACAAAATGTGCCACTTTCAACTATCTCAGATATATTAGGGCATATGAATGTTAAATCTACAGATATTTATCTTCACATTGATTTTAAAAGGCTACAGGAATGTGCGCTTGATCCCGAGGAGGTATTTGATTATGTCAGATAACATACCTTTTCGGGAAATTATTAATAATTTTATTGCCGAAAAACGTGCTGTCGGCTACAAATTCATTAAAAACGAGAAGCATCTTCGTCGTGTAGCGTTGTTGTATGAACAGATGGGTTACAATGAACCTGTTTTAACAAAGGATCTGGTTCATAAGTGGACGGAAAAAACTCTATATGAAAAGGAAACCAATCGCCTTCACCGGATTAGTGTAATACGTGGCTTGGCAGAATACATGCAGCGTATGGGCTACGATGCATATTTTTTTCCTTTCAGAAGTGTTCCATATCAAGAAGGTACTTATGTTCCACATATTTACTCCAATAAAGAGCTAGCAGGTTTTTTTACGGAAATAGATAAATGCGCTTCTACTGAGACCACACCTTTCCGGCAGATTCAGTTTTCGCTTCTTTTCCGGTTGCTGTATGGAACCGGGATGCGTATAAGTGAAGTCCTTTCCTTAACAAAGGATGATTTAGACTTAAAAGCAGGCACTGTATTTATCAAACAGACAAAGTTTGGAAAAGAACGTATTTTACCACTTGCCAGTTCATTGATAAATCGGAGTATAGATTATGCAACAAAAATGCAGGTTTATCCGGCATGGAGTAAATCCATATGTTTTTTCCCCAATAGTATTGGAAGAAAATACGATGAAACCTCTATATATCATCATTTCAGGAGATATTTATGGCGGGCTGGTATCTCTCATGGCGGAAGGGGTAAAGGACCACGGGTACATGATTTTCGCCATACATTTGCTGTCCATTGCTTGCGAAACTGGGTAAGGGAAGGAAGAGACCTTACAACTGCGTTACCGTATCTTTCTACTTACATGGGGCATGTCGGTTCAAGAAGCACCCAATATTATCTCCGGTTAACTGCAGAACTTTATCCTGATATTGTTTTGGGCCTTGATGCTGCTTATGATTGGATGATACCGGAGGTTAAATCCTGATGGAGAATACAGATTTCGCTAAATTTTTGACAAACTATCTGTCAAAATATCTTCCGGGCCAACGCAATGTCAGTGAAAATACTATCAAATCATATCGGGATACCTTCAAGCTATTTCTATTGTTCTGTAAGAATGTAAAAAATATTGAACCGTCGAAACTGACAATGACCATTATAACTGATTCCTTAATAACTACATTTCTTGACTGGATCGAAAAAGATCGTGGCTGTGGAATTACTACTAGAAATCAAAGACTTGCGGGTATTCATGCCTTTATCCGTTTTGTACAGATGGAGTCACCGGAAAACTTACTGGTGTATCAAAAAATCCTTCATATACCGGTAAAAAAGGGAGTCCATAAACCAATGAATTACCTGTCTCCAGAAGCCTTATCTGCTATACTTGCTGAGCCTAACATCAATTCAAGAAATGGGAGACGTGATTTAATTCTTCTGACCCTTTTGTATGACAGCGGTGCTCGTGTTCAGGAAATAATTGACTTAAGAGTCCGCGACATTCGTATTGAAAATCCAGCTACAGTGAATCTTTTTGGGAAAGGCAGAAAAATAAGATGTATACCACTCATGACAAAAACTAAATCAATGTTGGAAAGCTACCTGAGGGAGCAATCTTTGTGGCAGCGCCCAGAGGAGCTTGATTCACCTGCATTCTTTAACAATAGGCATGAAAAATTAACTCGAGCAGGTGTTTCCTATATAATTAACAAGTATGTAGAAAGTGCAAAAAAACATACCGATACATTACTTCCAGACAAAATATCGCCACATGTATTTCGGCATTCAAAAGCTATGCATATGCTACAGGCAAATATTAACCTGGTTTATATCCGGGATTTTCTAGGACATGTAAATGTAACCACAACTGAAATATATGCCAAGACTGATGCTAAAGCAAAACGGGAAGCTTTGGAAAAAGCTTATGTATGTGTAACTGATCAGGAATTACCTGATTGGACGGGAGATAAAGGTCTAATGAGCTGGTTACAGGCACTTTGCAATAACTAAAACTAATTAATATGTAAAGTCGTAGAAACTGTAATCATTAAATTATCGCTGATTACCGACTACGACTTTGCATAACGAAACACTTTGCATAATT
>NZ_JBAIYV010000057.1:0-26136 GCF_036763075.1 Desulfotomaculum sp. 1211_IL3151
TTGTTGTGCCCAAATCGGGGCCTAAATGGTAAAATTCACTTTCGTAGATGTAATAATTTTTATGTCACAAATAAAAAAGGGCGTGTCGCCCTACGTTTTCAATTGAACGTTTTGCGACAGCCCCTTTGTTGTTTCAGATAATAAAATTTTAGTGAAGGGAAATAAATAGTATCGGAGAATAAGTATATGATACTGTGTGAAAAAGGTGATTAGATGCAAGCGGAGATTATTTTTACAGGTACAGAGCTGCTGGTTGGTGAGGTCTTAAATTCCCATGCCCAATATTTAGGTCGGCGCCTTACAGAGATGGGTATTGAGGTTATCCAGCATACTACGGTAGGCGATTATTGGGGACGCATGGGTTTAGTTTTGCTTCAGGCATTGGAGCGGGCAGAGCTTATTTTTATTACCGGTGGTTTGGGCCCGACCATTGATGACCTGACCAAGGAAACAGTGGCAGAAGTACTGGAACTGGATATGAAATTAGATGAGGCCTCCCTGGCAGCCATAAAGAATTATTTCAATAAAAGGGGCATGGAAATGCCCTCCAATAACACCAAACAGGCATTATTCCCAGAAGGTGCCAGGATATTACCAAACGCCAGAGGGACTGCCCCAGGGGCCATTGTTGAGGTAGATAAAAAAGCGGTTATTATTTTGCCGGGACCACCCTGGGAAATGGAGACCATGTTTGAAGACTCCGTGGTAGCCTATTTAAATAGTCTACCCCATAGGGGAGTTCTATGCACCTCTAAGACATTTAGGCTAACTGGTATTGGGGAAAGTACGGTTCAAGAATTAATCGATGACCTTTGCGGTATGGCCAATCCGGAAATATCCTTCTTAGTGCAACCGGGTGTTGTGGAAGTTCGGATAACTGGCCAGGGATCAACGTTGGAAGAGGCCTCTGCACTTGTTCAAAATCTATCGAAGCAAGTAAATAAACGTTTATTTCAATATATTTTTGCCGAGGATGACGAAAAGGTTGAGCAGGTGGTAGGGGAAATGCTGATCGATGCAGGGCTTACCATAGCTGTGGCAGAATCATGCACGGGAGGTCTCATTGAGGCTCGTTTATCTGGTATACCAGGTGCCTCTCGCTATCTGGTGGGTGGCGTGGTAGCCTATACGAATCCAGTAAAAGAAAGAATACTTGGCGTACCCCCTGAAACCCTAGCCCAACACGGGGCTGTCAGTCGCCAAACCGCTATCGCCATGGCTGAGGGAGTTCGCAGAAGGCTTGGCAGTAGTATAGGATTGGCTGTGACAGGGGTTGCTGGTCCTAATTCCAGTGAGGGGAAACCGGTTGGGTTAGTTTATATTGCTTTATCCTCACCTACTGGTGTATGTTATAGAGAATATCGATTTCCGGGGGAAAGAAAGGCCATTCGAAATGGTACCGTCAATGGGGCATTAAAGATGGCTAAGCACTTTTTACAAGGAAAGTAATTTATAGAAGCTAGAAAGAAGGAAATGAATGAATCGTAGAAGAGAGACTATGAACTTTGGTAATCTTGAAATGGATCACAGAATCGTTGAAGGTCTAAAAGAAATGGGATTTGAAGAACCAACACCAATTCAGCAACTGGCCGTGCCACAAATTTTAGCCGGTCATGATATGATTGGTCAGGCCCAGACTGGTACAGGTAAAACAGCAGCCTTTAGCATCCCAATGATCGAAAAGTTAAATCCAAGAAAAAGGGAAGTTCAAACAGTAATCATAACACCAACCCGTGAATTGGCCATTCAGGTGGCAGAGGAGATTTCCAAAATAGGACGCTACTGCAGAATTAAGGTTTTACCCATATATGGCGGACAATCCATTGACCGTCAAATAAGATCACTGCGGCAAGGTGTGCAAGTGATTGTTGGTACCCCTGGACGCTTGTTGGATCACCTGCGTCGACAAACTTTGAAGGTTGATCAGGTTGATATGATTATTCTTGATGAAGCGGATGAAATGTTGGATATGGGCTTTATCGAAGATATTGAGGAAATTATTCGACATACACCGGCGGAACGGCAAACCTTGCTTTTTTCTGCCACCATGCCTGGGGAAATTATTAGACTGGCGCACCAGTATATGAAGGAACCCAAATATGTTACGGTTAGTAAGGCCAACCTTACTGTGCCACAGATTGAGCAAGTTTATTATGAGGCACCGGAAAAAAATAAGTTAGAAGCACTTTGTCGTATATTGGACATAAGTGATATCGCCCAAGGTATTGTTTTTTGCCGTACCAAAAGGGGTGTGGACGAATTGGTGGCGGGTTTGCAGGCCAGGGGTTTTGCTGCAGCGGCTTTACATGGTGACCTCAGCCAGCAGCAAAGAAATGCCGTCATGAGGCAATTCAGATCAGGCGAAGCAGAACTTCTGGTAGCCACAGATGTGGCTGCCAGGGGGTTGGATATTGAGGGTGTCTCCCATGTAGTCAATTATGATATACCCCAAGATCCGGAATTTTATGTCCATAGAATTGGGCGGACAGGTAGGGCAGGCAGATCAGGTGTAGCCATAACCATCATTAGCCCCCGGGAATATCGCCAACTTCGCTTAATTGAAAATATAACCAAGAGTCGTATTAAAAGGGAGAACCTCCCTACGGTGGCTGATGTGGTGGAGCGTCAAAAGGAAACCATTAAGGAAAGAATGCTGCAGATTATCGAAGAGGGTAAGCTTGGTTACTATCGTTCGATTATCGACCCGCTGCTGGATGAGTATGATCCGATTGATATAGCAGCGGCTGCCCTCAAGCTTTCCATGGATATGGAACCCAGCGTTGATGAGATTAATCTAGATACCGTTAATTTTGGCAATACAGGTGCCAGGCCCGGCATGGTACGGCTATTCCTAACACTAGGCAGAAAAGACCGGACCAGCCCCGCTGAGATTATCAAACTGGTTTCCGATGAATCAGGTATTCCCGGTAGTCAAATAGGCAGCATTAACATCTATGAGAACTTTAGCTTTGTAGAGGTTCCCGAGAGCTGGGCCAACTGCGTTATCAGTTGCTTGCACAGACAGCACGTTAAAGGCAGAAGATTATTCGTTGAACCGGCCCGGGCTAGAAGGTAGTAATCACAGGCATTCTAAGCAGGCATATTAGCCAAGTTTGTGTGCATATTGGAAAATGTTTTTTCCAATATGCACACAGAACCTAGGCTGTGGATTGCTTGGCCTGTGATTTTTATTATGCGCCAGTCGGTTTTTTCTAATTGACTAGTTCTTTCATTGGCCCTATAATGAAAGGACGAACATGTGTTTTGGAGGGGGATTTTATGTCCGATAAATTAAAGGCCCTTGAACTTGCTTTGTCCGGTATTGAAAAGCAATTTGGCAAAGGCTCAATTATGAAGTTAGGAGACTCAACAAAATTAAACATAGAAGCAGTTTCTACCGGGGCACTGTCCTTGGATATTGCTTTGGGAGTTGGCGGACTTCCCAGGGGTCGCGTTGTAGAAATATACGGCCCGGAATCTTCTGGTAAAACTACGGTGGCCTTGCATGTGATTGCTGAGGCTCAGAAACAAAATGGTATGGCAGCCTTTATCGACGCGGAACACGCCCTGGACCCAGTTTATGCTAAGCGCTTAGGTGTCGATACAGCCAACTTGTTGGTATCCCAGCCGGATACAGGAGAACAGGCTTTGGAAATATGTGAGGCGTTGGTACGTAGTGGTGCTTTGGATGTTGTCGTTGTGGACTCTGTGGCAGCGTTAGTACCCCGGGCTGAAATAGAAGGGGACATGGGTGACACCCATGTGGGACTGCAGGCAAGGTTAATGTCCCAGGCTTTAAGAAAATTAACGGGTATTGTTAGCAAATCCAAAACCATTGTTGTCTTTATCAACCAAATTCGTGAAAAAGTCGGTGTAGTTTATGGTTCTCCCGAGGTAACCACGGGTGGCAGGGCCTTAAAATTCTATGCCTCCGTGCGCATGGATGTACGTAAGCAAGAAAATATTAAACAAGGCACAGATATAATAGGCAACCGCACCAAGGTGAAGATCGTCAAGAATAAAGTAGCTCCTCCCTTTAAACAAGCAGAGTTTGATATTATGTATGGTACAGGCATATCGAAAGAAGGTAGTATTCTTGATGTTGCCACAGAATTAAAGATTGTTAATAAAAGTGGCGCATGGTATTCCTATGGTGAAGAAAGATTAGGTCAGGGGCGTGAAAACGCCAAGGAATTATTTAGGGAAAGACCGGAACTATGTGCGGAAATTCAGGCTAAAGTTCGTGAAAAGCTATCCCTGGGCAGTGTGCTGCCCTCTGTAGAAGGGATTGTCGAGGAACAAGAGGATGGAGACGAGGATGACATTTAGTCGTTAGCTATTTTGAAAAATGACCATGAGCCATCGGCTTTAAAACATTCTATGGATGCCAGCCTGAGCTAGCGAAGGATCTTTCGGCCATTGAAAGGTTAGCCCCAAGATCCTTCGTTGTCACTCAGGAGGACACCGTTTTCATCCTTTTCTGGTGCCGCCGGGTTGCCTAAAGAGGGTGCACCGGACCCTAAAATAATACATGCAAAAAAGCCCATGGCCCATGGCCAATAGGCTGGCTCAGGGCTAACCGCTAAGGGCTTAAAAAAGCTGACGGCTCAAGGCTTAGGGCTTACAGACGGCAATCTTGACAGTGGCTAAAAAAACTAGTAAAATTACTGTTGGGAGAAAATAGAATTTGATATCTGGCAACAGTTAATATATATAAAATCCAATATATTCCTTAAGGCGCAAACACTATCCTTAGCGGGATTTTTGGCTTTATAGTTAAGCTCCATATCTTTGGTTGTTTGTAATACTGCACCGGATTTGGACAAACCCAGATATCTATTTATTTTCTACCGAGTAATGCTCGGCTTTTTTTGTTTATGATGATCTTGAATTTATATGCTTAATGAGACAGGAGGTGAAAATAGTGGAGTTACAAGTTGTTTTGGTGGCGGTTATTACCACCTTGATCGGACTAGTAATTGGATTTTTTATTCGAAAGAATATTGCCGAAGGCAAAATAGCATCGGCTGAAAGCCAAGCCAAGAAAATAGTTGAAGAAGCGGAGAAGGACGCAGAGGGTAAAAAGCGCGAGGCTATTGTAATGGCAAAGGAAGAAGTTCTAAAACTGCGGAACGAAATGGAAAAGGAAATACGTGACCGTAGAAATGAACTTCAGCGATTAGAAAGAAGACTTCTGCAAAAAGAGGAGACTCTAGACAGAAAGATGGATTCCATGGAAAAGAAAGAGGAATCCTTCAGTCGTAAGGAAGTTGAAATTGAAAATACCAAGGCTGAACTAACAAATGTTTTAAGTCGCCAGTTGGCTGAACTTGAGCGTGTATCGGGGCTTTCATCGGAAGAAGCCCGTCAGATCTTGTTAAATGATGTAGAGAAGGAACTACAGCATGATATGGCCGTAATGATTAAAGAATTTGAAAATCGTGCCAAAGAGGAAGCGGACAAAAAGGCCAGGGACATTATTTCGTCAGCTATTCAAAGATGCGCCGCAGATCATGTGGCAGAAGCAACGGTTGCGGTTATTCCACTGCCTAATGATGAAATGAAGGGTCGTATAATCGGTAGAGAAGGTCGTAACATTCGAGCCTTTGAAACCTTAACTGGTATTGACTTAATTATTGACGATACGCCTGAAGCTGTTATTCTATCCGGTTTTGACCCGATTCGTAGGGAAGTAGCACGTTTGGCCCTGGAGAGACTTATTTCTGATGGACGGATTCACCCTGCTAGGATCGAAGAGATGGTTGAAAAAGCCCAGAAAGATGTCGAGGTACAAATACGTGAAGCAGGTGAACAAGCCACCTTTGAGACAGGTGTACATGGCTTGCATCCTGAGTTGGTAAAACTGCTGGGTAGACTTAAGTTTCGTACCAGCTATGGTCAAAATGTTTTGAAGCATTCCATAGAGGTATGTCATTTAGCGGGACTAATGGCAGCGGAATTGGGTATAGATGTCAAATTGGCTAAACGTGCAGGATTACTGCATGATATTGGTAAGGCCGTTGACCACGAGGTGGAAGGACCACACGTGGCAATTGGTGTAAATTTATGCCAAAAATACAAGGAAAGCCCTGAGGTTATTCATGCCATAGCTGCACACCACGGCGATGAAGAACCAAAAACCATAGAAGCTGTTTTAGTACAAGCTGCAGATGCAATTTCAGCAGCCCGTCCGGGAGCTAGAAGGGAAACCCTCGAATCTTATATCAAACGGCTACAGAAGTTGGAAGAGATTGCAGGGACCTTCGAAGGGGTTGAAAAATCCTTTGCTATTCAGGCAGGAAGAGAGATTCGCATTATGGTTAAGCCTGAAAAAATAGATGATATGGCGGCTATTCGCTTGGTACGAGATGTTGCTAAAAA
Organism: Desulfotomaculum sp. 1211_IL3151; assembly: GCF_036763075.1. Lineage (NCBI taxonomy): Bacteria > Bacillati > Bacillota > Clostridia > Eubacteriales > Desulfotomaculaceae > Desulfotomaculum > Desulfotomaculum sp. 1211_IL3151. The sequence continues at coordinate 6,382 of NZ_JBAIYV010000057.1, forward strand.
GATTGAAAATGAGCTTGATTACCCTGGACAAATAAAAGTTATTATTATTCGGGAAACCAGGTATGTTGAATACGCAAAATAAAACGACCTTCGGGTCGTTTTGTTTATTCCGCATTTTTTTACATTTATGGTACAAAATAATTTGGCTAAAAAATAATTTCCAGCAGGAAAGTATATTTAATAAAAGAATTATTACTTATTTGGATTGTTAAACAGGTGGTGACTTTAGTTGGATCTTCGCTATCATGGTAAGGAAGACCTTACCAATAGTGTTAGTTTGTTGATTTCGATTCTTATTCGATACCCAGAAGTGGCAAAGATAAATTATGACCCGGAAAGAAAAGTCTTAAACTTTACCTTTATTCACCTAGGTATCTTATCTGATCAGGAATTCGCTGGTTTAAAAAGTAATATACTTAGTAGTATTGAAATGTACAATACTCTTGAATGTAAAACCCCAAAGATGGTAAAACTTGATTATGATATCAGTGATAGTATCACCATGATTGGAATTCAAAGGGATGTCGAAACACTGGTTCAAGAGGAAATTTCTCTAATGGTAGAACTGTTTCGTCACTACATAAAAAATAATCTTGTTACGGATGACAATGAGAGCCTAGTGGATGAGGATTTAGTCGTTCAAGAAGAATTAATCGAGCATATGCTCGAGAGTGTTAAGGCAAAATCTGAAGATAAACGATTATATGCTTTCAGAGATGAAGGACGTGTTCTTGTTTTCAACAAATAGGGAGGCTTCCTAAAAAATTGCGCGTATTAATGATAGGGGACATCGTGGGTCGTCCCGGCAGAAAAGCTCTTTTAGACAATCTTCAGGCACTTCGTAAAGAATTAAAGCTCGATTTTGTAATTGCCAACGGGGAAAATGCTGCCGCGGGACACGGGATAACGAAGGAAATTGCCAAACAACTTTTCGCAACGGGTGTGGATGTATTTACGATGGGCAACCATGTTTGGAACAAAAAGGAAATTATACCTTATATAGAGAAAGAAAAAAGGATTATTCGTCCAGCCAATTACCCACCAGGGACCCCTGGTGTTGGTTACAGTATTTTTGAAACACAATTAGGCTATAAACTTGCTGTGATTAATATCTCCGGTAGAATTTTTATGCAGGAGCTGGACTGTCCCTTTCGAAAAATTGATGAAATCTTATTAGAAATACAAGACAAGGTAAACATTATTTTTGTTGATTTTCATGCTGAAGCAACCTCTGAAAAGGTTGCTATGGGTTGGTATTTGGATGGTCGGGTTACTGCCATATGCGGCACCCATACCCATGTGCAAACTGCAGACGAGAGAATATTGCCGGAGGGCAGCGCCTATATTACGGATATTGGTATGACCGGGCCAAGGGATTCTGTCATCGGGGTATGTACAAATGCCGTCATAGAAAAATTTATTAGTCAAATGCCTCGCCGCTTCGAAGTAGCGGATGGTGATTATCAGTTAAATGCGGTGGTTATTGATCTAAACCCTGAAAATGGTGTTGCAAAGAACATTCAAAGAGTTTTTAACCTTGAATAATTTGTTAAAAAAGGCACTAAAAAGTTTTTTAATTTCATGCAATAGAAGGAATTTTTAGGCGTCTGAAGAATAAAATCTATACAGGGATTAGAACAATCATCCAAACTAACTAAGGAGGTATTACAGCATGGAAGTTTTAAAAGTTTCAGCAAAGTCCAATCCAAATTCTGTAGCCGGAGCACTGGCTGGTGTGCTCAGGGAACGCGGTTGTGCCGAGATGCAAGCCATTGGTGCAGGTGCATTAAACCAGGCAGTGAAAGCCATAGCAATTGCTAGAGGGTTTGTTGCCCCTAGTGGAGTCGATTTGATTTGTATCCCTGCTTTTACTGATGTTATCATAGATGGAGATGAAAGAACGGCTATTAAACTTATTGTAGAGCCTCGCTAAATAAACATATAATTTAGTTAGTTCGGTACAACCTGTTTGCCAAAAGCAAGCAGGTTTCTTGCTTAATATCGACTAATTCATAAAGGGGGGACAAAGATTGCCTGTAATCGATGCACACTGTGATACCTTGACTGTTTTGTTAACTCAGGAGAGAAATCTAGGGGTATTTTCACAAAGGGGACATTTGGATATACCCAGACTTCGTCAAGGTGGTATTCATGTTCAATTCTTTGCTGTTTTTGTCGGTCCAGAACAGCATGATCGATCGGTGGCATATACAAATGAAATAATAAAACTTTTTAAACAGGAAATTAAAAATAACCAATCATCTTTGGTACATGCATGCAGCTATCACGATATTGTTAACGCTCATCATGAAGGAAAAATTTCTGCTGTTTTGACCATTGAGGGTGGTGAAGCATTGAATGGAAAAATTGAACAACTTGAGGATTATTATAAACAGGGAATTAGGGGACTGACCTTAACCTGGAACGGCAGGAATGAATTGGCTGATGGGGTAGGCTTAGGTCCCGAGGCTGCCGGTTTGACCACTTTTGGCAGACAGGTGGTGCAAAGAATGGTAGAATTAGGTATGATGATAGACGTATCTCATTTATCTGAGCCAGCATTTTGGGATCTCCTTTCAGAAGTACAGACCCCGGTTACAGCATCCCATTCAAATAGTAAATTTATCTGTGACCATTCCCGAAACCTTACGGATAAACAAATTAAAGCCATCGCAGAGAGTGGTGGTGTCATTGGTATTACCTATGTTCCACAGTTTGTAAATACACAGGAACCAACCATTGACAGGGTTATTGACCATATCGCTCACATTTACCAAGTGGGCGGTATTTCCTGCATTGGGCTGGGCTCGGATTTTGATGGTATTGATACTACCATAGAAGGTATGCATCATGCTGGCGAGGCAGTTCCTAATTTACAAAGGGCCTTAATTAAAAGAGGATTCACCACGGGTCAAATAGAAAAAATAGCAGGTGAGAATTGGTTAAGGGTGTTAAAAGAGGTGTGTGGGTAAACTCCCTACCGGATGCCGCTTGAGGCATGGGGGAACGGCCGTGGGCAATGAGCCCATGGCCAATTATTGCATATAAAAAAGCAGGGTATACTGAAGAAAAAAGCGGTGATAAAATAGTGTATGCGGATTTACATATTCATACAACGGCATCGGATGGTACAGATACCCCAACAGAGGTTGTCGGTAAAGCATTGAGAATAGGACTCTGTGCCATTGCTATTTCCGATCATGATACGCTGGAGGGGGTTAATGAAGCCAAGCGGGCAGCAGAGAAGTTCAATCTGGAGGTTATTTCCGGGGTCGAAGTAAATACCTTTGTTGACGGTAAGGAAATTCATATTCTTGGGTATCTGATTGATCCGGATAATGATGAATTTGTGAGCAAACTCATGGAACTGCAGGAGGATCGATTAACCAGGATTAAAAAAATGGTTGAAAAGCTAAGGGAGCTTGATATACAGATAGATTTAGACAGGGTTTTAGAATTGTCTGCAGGTGGTTCCATCGGACGGCCCCACCTTGCTCAGGCTTTAATGGAAAGTAGTTATGTAGCCAGCTTGCAGGAGGCTTTCACAAAATATATCGGTGCTGGCAAACCAGCCTTTATACCCAGGGAAAAACTCACCCCGGAAGAGGCCATTCGTTTAATCATTAAGGCCAGGGGAGTTCCTGTTTTGGCCCATCCCGGACTGTCTAAAATAGACTCTTATATAGAAAAATTTATTGCTGCTGGATTAAAGGGATTAGAGGTCTGGCACAGAAATCATACATCATTAATGGTTAATCATTATACCAAATTAGCTGCAGAGTATGATCTAATACCTACCGGCGGCTCAGATTATCATGGTGCCAGACACGATACCTGTAATGTTCTTGGAGGTGCAGTGGCACCTTATGAATCAATAAGGCTACTCAAAAAATCATTGGCATAAAATTAACCAGATTTTCATACCGAACGGAGTTGTGATGTGATGAAGCTAGCGAAAAGAATGGATGCCTTAGTTCCTGGGATATTTACAGAATTGGCCCGGGCAAGGGCAGAGAAGGAAAAAACGGGAACTTCTGTAATCGATTTAAGTATTGGCAGCCCAGATTTACCCCCAGCCCCCCATATTATTCATTCACTGGCCCAGGCTGTAATGAAACTGGATAATTATACTTATCCGATTAGTGGTAAGCTTGCTCTGCATAAAGCCCTAGCAGACTGGTATAAACAGCGTTTTAATGTTGAACTGGACCCAAACAAAGAGATATTAACCCTAATGGGTTCCCAGGACGGATTAGCACACGTGGCCCAGGCTTTTATCAACCCTGGCGATATAGCTTTGGTACCAGACCCAGGTTACCCCATTTATTCAGCAGCTATTCTATTGGCCGAAGGTCAGTTATATCCTATGCCTCTATTAGAGGAGAATCAATATCTTCCGGATTTGCAAAGTATTCCAGATGAAATAGCCAAAAAGGCTAAGATGATGACATTAAATTACCCGAATAATCCAGTGGCTGCCTCAGCAAATAAAGAATTTTTTGAACAGGTTGTTGAATTTGCCAAGAAATATGATATCGTAGTCTGCCATGATGTTGCCTATGCGGAGTTAGCCTTTGATGGCTTTAGGCCCATGAGTTTTCTGGAGGTTGCCGGTGCCAAGGATATCGGAATTGAGTTTTATTCATTATCCAAAACCTATAACATGGCAGGCTGTCGGATCGGTTTTGCCCTAGGCAATGCAGACATTTTAGCCGCACTGGGCAAGATTAAATCCAATATCGACTATGGCGTATTTTCTGCTGTGCAGGAAGCTGGTATTGCGGCTTTAACGGGCGATCAATCTTGCGTAGCACAGACTGCCGCAACCTACCAAAAACGTCGTGATATCTTGGTGGATGGGTTTGCCAAATTGGGTTGGCAGATGCCAAAACCACAGGCTTCCATGTTTATTTGGGCCCCGATACCCCCAGGACATACATCCTCTATGGAATTTTGCTTGGACTTATTAGATAAAACGGGGATATTAATGGTGCCGGGAAATGCCTTTGGAAAGCGGGGCGAAGGTTATGTAAGGATAGCCCTGGTACAAAAGGAAGAAGTGTTACGGGAGGCCCTGGAAAGAGCCAGGAGTTTCTTTCTCTAGCCTAACTAGTTAAATGTCTATGGAATCACCCCTATGCATATACTACTGTAAGTGTAATTAAGGGGTGGTGTGTTTTGAAAAGTAGTGCGGATATTCAGTATCTGCAAAATCGCATCAAAGAGCTTGAAGAAAAGGTTGAGCAACTAAGATTAAGCAGAAGGGTCTTAATGAATCTGATAGAAAAAATTGAGAAGGATAAGTCCTTATTCGTATCTAAATTAGAAAAAGAAAATCGAAAGCTCCATAAAAATAATTATCGTTATGCTCAAAACCTGATTCAACAAAATAGAAGAATTGTCGAGCTGCAAAATAGATTAGAAGATTTTTAAATTGATATGTAAAACCGCTGCTGCGGTTTTTTTATTTACTCTACTGACCCACATAATGCCTTTAAATTGACGGATTGACCGAAATTCTTGAAAGGGAGCAGTAGTAGAAATTACTGGCTCCCTTTTCATTTTAGGTAGATACCCTGTAGGTATCCCAAATGAGGATAAATGTGCTACCTACTGGCACTACTAAATTAGCGTGCTATTAGAAAGTGTAGCGAATCACGCTGAATGGCGTTAACCAGTTCACTGCCATTTTCGGTAAATAACCATGCTTCAAACCGTTGCCAATGACGGTGAGAAGTCACCACTTCTCCTCCGTCATTGGCATTGTTGTTTATGAATTGACCATTTCAATAGCAAGGATAAAATTTAGTAAGTTGAGGCTGACCAATTAGAAGTATAGTTAAGGGTGAATAGGAGTCGGCTTGATAGTTTAATACAAACCGTAACTCACCTAACATCCGAACAGAAAGTTCCTGTGCCTCATCTATGACAACTACTGGTTTTACTCCTTTTTGATTCCATTCCAACATTGATTGGCTTACCAGACGCTTGTTTTCTGATATTCCCCGTTGGGGTTGGACATTAATTTGGTAGAGTAAATTTTTGTAGAATTCCCCGGGTGTCAATTCAGAGTGAGCCAAGTAGATAAATCGATACCGTGATGCATCCAGATTATGCATGGTGGCCCGTAAGGTTGTGGATTTACCTGAGCCCACATGAGATAGTTGTGGTTTTGCTAACCGCAGCTTAATGGCTTCATCTAGCACTTCTTGTGGGAATGCTTTTAAACTGTTCTTTTCAGGTCTTACCTGTGGTTTTAGGGCTTCTAGGCCACCTTTGCGGTAGTTGGCTACATAACGTTCAAGAGTTCGCTCTCCTATTGTTATGAGTTGTTGATTCTCCCCCACATGTAGCATGGAAGCCATGTCCCGAATCATTGCGGTTTTTACTCCCCTGGGCAATTCTTTGGTCACTATTTTGCATATCTATATAGCCATGCCAATAGTTCTTTGACTACTTCAGTTGCTACTGTTGTGGATAAGGGTAGTAATTCACAGGCTAAGTATTTTATTAGTTTGAGATAACCCGGGAGCTATGAAAAGAGCCTGATTTAACGCCCTTTTTATCCACCGGCTGATAGAGCGTGGGTCATAACCAATTTCTTCAGCTATTTCCTTGACTGGTTTTCCCTCTAAGTTTTCAACCAATACCCGTTCATGGGTATCTATTAACTCTGGTTGGTAGGGCAGGATAAACTCCGGCCAGATACTGATAGTTTCCTTACAATCCAGGCAATACAACCGAAACATGGGTATTGGCACCTTGTTTACATGATCTAGGATTACAAATCTCCACCAACAAGTATGCCAGTGTAGTTTGTGGTCAGGATCACGTAAACATTGGATTTCTTTTGGCAAAAAACCTTTGGGTTTTCTAAATAACTGTTGATATCTGAACAATAAATTGGTATTCTCATTTTAAGTTGTGGCTTTTAGCCATGATGGGTTGTGGTATAGGGGGGGGTGAGCCGCCAAACTCTTTTAACCCCTTATGCCGATCATGACACCAAAAGCCGCCTCCTGCTTAAATTTTGAAGCATGAGACGGCTTTTCCGCATTTGTTGTCGTTTTTCCTGCCTATTATATATTTTTTATCCCTGCCACTGGCAATAGTTTCTTCACTGCCATTCTGCGCGGGTGGTAACAAGAAAGAAGGATAGTGAATTATTATGGTGACAGTATTTATATGTGATGACGATCAGGAAGCACTTGATAGATACGCCCGGTTGATTAACATAATATCGAAGAAAAATAAGATAGCGGTCTCAATTTCATCTTTCAACAGCGGAGAAGGATTGCTGTTTCATCTTTCCGATTCCCCGGATCAGGCAGATATCATTTATCTCGACGTTCTGATGGGCAAGCTTAATGGGATGGACACCGCAAAGAAGCTCAGGGAAATCGAATGCAAGTCTGAAATTATTTTTCTTACTACCAGCGAGGACTACGTTTACGATGCATTTGACACCGCGCCTGTTCAATATCTTTTAAAAACAGCAACCTCTACAGAAAAATTTGAACAAGTATTTCTCCGGGCTGTGGCGTTGGTTCAAAAAAAAGCGACGGACATGTTTATCATTGAATCGGGCAATATTCAAAAAGTAATCCCGACCAAGGATATTTCATATTTAGAAATTTGGAAACGTGTCGTCACGATCCATTACAATGAAACGGAGACAGTCGATTTCTATTCAACAATGGAAGAACTAGAGAGCCGGTTGCTGGACAAAGGGTTTGTCCGTATTCACCGCTCGTATATCGTATCCTTGTCCTATATTTCAAAGTTTCAGAAGAATAACCTTTTTCTGAAGACGGGCGAGAACATTCCCATTGGTGTGACTTACATGAAGGAAGTTCGGCAAGCATTCTCCGATTATATCAAGCGTGCCAATATCCATGGCCATTGAAGATAAAGGGGGAGAAAAAGCATGCAACTGTTAGGGTTTGTTTCACTGATTATCTATGATATTTTTATCCTTTACTATTTCAGAATGATGTTTCCGGAAAAAAGAAGCCATTGGTTTTATTATGCAGGCGCAGCAGTTGTCATCAATATGGGTGTTACCATACCATCCTATTTATTCCTGGATCACCGATTCGCAGTATTTCTCATGATGGGCTCTATGATGCTGGCCTTTCAACTGCTATTTCACGGGAATAGGATACAAATCCTTTATGCGGGCAGTATCTATATATTTTCACTATACAGTAGTAAAGGAATCATATTTTCGATTTATTCGATGGTTCTGCACAGTAGTATCAAAGATGTTCTCCAACATGAACTCTATTATGAAACGATATTCGCGCTTGCTGTGCTCCTTTCCATCCTGACTAGCCTGTTTATCCGTAAGGTGGTCCTTCCGGACGAAAAAGCCAGGCACTTGCTTCATAACAGAGGACAGCTTAGGTTTGTTGTTATTTACCTGATTTTCGAATTGGTATTCTTGATGTTGATAAACGATGGGCGATATCACGATGAGATCAGCCAGTCCTGGCTTTCTTCCTTATATTTGGGAGCTTGCGTCATCGGTAAATTGTGGCTGATGTTTGTTTTCAATCATACATCCAAGGCAACTGAATCGCTTGAGTATGAGCTGCATACCCGTAAATTACAGGAGCAGTTGTCCCGTCAAATGCGGCACTATCAGTCTTATCAAAAGTATACGGAGAGCTTTCGAGTATTCCGGCACGATTATGTGAAGCTGATGACTTCAGTCAAAATCCTGATGCGCAATCAGGATTTTGAAAAGGCCGCAAGAATGCTGGACGAAATTCATGATACCATGCAGCGTGATGTACTGGTTCATAAAACTTATTCCGACAATATTATTTTGGACGCTATATTGCAGGATGAAGCCAACAGTTGTGAAGAAAAAGGCATCCGCTTTTCGGCGGTCACACATCTCCCTGAAAACATCATGAAAGAGTTGGATATTGTCCGTGTTTTCTCAAACATAATTGACAATGCCATCGACGCCTGTAATAAGCTATCCGGCCCGGATCGGTACATTGAGATTACCAGCGATGCAAACGAGGATTGGATAACCATTGAGGTTTCCAATTCGTTTAACGGTGATCTTAACATGGTGAACGACATGCCGGAAACTACCAAGGAAGACAAGGATTTTCATGGTCTTGGTTTACGGATCGTAACTGAGACGATTGAAGGTCTCGGTGGCCTGGTATTCATTGAGCCAGACCAGATAAAGAAAATCTTCCGGATAAGGCTCTGTATCCCTAAAGCTTCATCGTAGCGTCACCATGTTCAGGACACGAAATAAGAAATTGCAGACCAATTGGACATGGAGAAAAAACGCCGTTCCTTCCAGGATGTTTCCATGACCTAGTAAGGATGTGGTGAACAAGAGTGGCATACGCGCTAAAGAATCTTGCATATTGCTCTTAACGGCGAAACCGTCGAAATAGGATACTCCAAAGGATGTCAACGTGGAAAGATGGACCAGCAACGCCAGGAATCCCATCGCAACATCGTAAAAGCCTACAAATCCAGTCAGAACCATCATTACAAATCTCAGAATAGAGCTGGAGTCATTTTGACTTGGTACCAGAAAGTCGGCCACCGCTGTCTAGCGAGGTGATCACCATGGAAGCGCTGACCAGACCGGCTGCTACGGCCGCATCACCCATAATAAGCGCGCCTACGATGCTGATGGCCTGACCGACTGGGTGAGGCAGCCGGATTCCGGCCTCGCGCAAAAATTCAAATGCAAATACCATGATCAGTGCCTCTATTAAAGCCGGAAATGGCGTTCCCTTGCGCGCGTTTGCAATCGTAAACAGTAGCGTAGTAGGGATCAGTTCTTAATGGAATGCGGTCAACGAAATATATGTGGATGGAGCGAACACCGTTATAAAAGATGCAATGAAACGCAATATCCATGTCACGCTGGCGTACAGTGGGCGGGCATAGTAATCTTCGGCAGTCTGGAAGCTTTCGATAAACAGCATCAGCGCACTTAGCACAAAGGGGGTCCCATCGACCACGATGGCGATCCGCGACCACATCGGGTTTCTCGCTGTAGCCTACGGTAGCAAACGGCGAAAAAGGCGCATCCTCGATATATTCCTCAATATAGCCCGACTCCAAAATAGAGTCCACGTCCAGCTGACTCACGCGATCCTTAACTGTCTTTATTACCTTGAGGTCGGTCACACCGCTTAAGTACATCAGGCACACATCGATCTGGGTCTTGCGGTCAACAGTCATGTGGTCTACACGTAGCTGCTCACTGCGGATTTTTCGCCGGATGGGTGATGTGTTTGTGCGCAGGTTTTCGGTAAACCCCTCGCGCTGGCCCCGCACCACAGTTTCAGACTGGGGTGCGGGGCCAGCGCGTTTTTCCCAGCCCTTGGTGCTGACCACAAGCGCAGAGGTACATCCGTCAATAAGGATCGCTTTGTCACCAGACAGGTAGCTCGCGGTGAGAGTAGTCAGCGACTGGACAGTTCGGATATCACCGGAGCATAGGACCTCCGTTGGAGTGCCTCCAGCAATTCCTGTCTAGCCAGAGGCTGTTCATTCCCCGGCTGTCAGCTCATCACCGGGCGCAGAATAGCATTGGTTAAAGTCGGGTTGTCAACCAGGTCATCTATAAACACCAGCGCTCCCGAAAAGGAGTTGTTTGTCCCGAACCGGAATGGGTGCATCTTTAAATTGTTGCTGTCGCCCAACATGATTTTTAATCTATCCAGGTTATCCTGGAGCTTTTCTTTAATTTTGCTTTCCTGTTCATCGCTGTTTTTCGATGGCTCATCACCCTTTGAGTGTACGGAATTGCTTAAGTATCGCATTTTTCGCTTAAAAAATCCAAAAACAATCGAGGTCATATCCTTTCAATGGAGATTTCCTTTTATATAATTATTGGCATAATTTTCTTCTTTTTTATGTAAAAGTCGTTCAATCCCAACCTTAATTGGGAACAAAAAAATACCAATTGGGTACAAAGGAACCAAAGGAACGGTATCCAGGTAAGCGAATGTTCAGTTTTGGTTTTTCCTAAGAATAAAAAGAGCATGTTGCAGTCAAGCGGCACTCTTTATTTGGGGCAAAAAGCCTTGATGCTTTATCAAATTCGGCGGCCAGGCTGCCATTCCTCTGGTTGGAGGATTAGGCCCTCTTGCTTTGCGTCCCGGTGTTTCCGCCGGTTTGCTAGTATTGTGATAAGTCACTTTTCTGTCTTTCAGTAAACTATGATGCTGTACATTAACCATCATGAGGTTTACCTTTTGCTTTTTTCTGCTTTTTTTGGTTTTTGCATTGATACATCTTTTTGTCAGCCAAGTCCAGCAGGTCGGCAACCCTATAGGCAGGTCTTGGATTATTAGAAAAAGGAGTTACTCCATGACTGAAGGACAACGTGTAGGGCTTGGGATTTTTACGATCCAGATTGTTCAATTTCTCGTACATCCTTGTAATAATTGTTTCTGCGACCTCTTCTGTACAGTCCTTAAAGATAATCAAGAATTCATCACCGCCATACCTGCAGACCATATCCGAACTGCGGATGGAAGAGAGAAGCACCTTGGCAATAGTCTTGATCGTATAATCCCCTTCGCTGTGACCGTAATTATCGTTTATGGTTTTCAAACCATCAATATCAACAAAGGCAATACAGTAAGTTTTCGAAGAATCAGAGCGGGCCAGTATCTTTTCCAGCTCTCGCAGTCCCGTTTTACGGTTATAGGTGCCGGTCATCTCATCCACCGTTGCCGATATCTTTAATTGATATTTGTTGATTTTCCATTCGCTAATGTCTTCAATCGTATTGAAGTAAAATACCTGCCCGGTAGGGAGTAAAAAGCAGTTGGATGTGACCCAGTACCATGTGTTGTTGCGTTCTTCATAAACCTCTCGGGAAACCGGAAATGTATTTTCTTCTTTGCTTATCGTAATGTTCTTTGCGATAAGGCCGAGCATATCGCTCTTGGTTTGCCCTGAAATATCGTCTATATCACCAAACAGTTCTTTTGCCGAATGGTTAGCGTAAACTACATGTCCGCTGCCATCCACCTCCAATACTGAGACATGGAGTAAATCAAGTGTCTTTAAAATCTGATGGTAACGCCAGCTGTTAAAGGGTACGGGTATATTCGAATTACCGATGCTGCCTGCCTCCCGTGTGGAGGCCGCCATCACCTGATCGACCAACTCGTTAAATATATCAAACAGTTCGCCGGGACCATCCAGTTTACCGACAATATATCCTGATCGTAATTGCCGTAAGCCCCATATCAACGTAGACAGTTGAGAGTGGAGCTCCTTCAGAGGGCTGGCCATATAGTTATGCCGGGGGGGATGGGGACCGTCCAGCTTACCCTGCGAGAGGTCCAGTGCCAGACGGTTCATTTCATTTAAGTTCTGTATCAATTGATTAATTTGTACGGCAAGAGTCTGCAATTCGGGTATGAGAGTATGCACTTCCGTGGCGTTGTTTTGCTGTCCGGATAGAAGTTTCTCCAATACATTTTGCATTTCTTCCAGTACTCTTTTACTTTCATCATCCATCCTTGTCCACCTCCTCTCCAAAGTCATTCTTATATAATAGCATCACGCCGGTTTAGACGTTACAGAGAACCGGCAGATTCTACCTCCGGTTGCCCAGCAGTCGATCTCTCTGACCGTAAAAGAGTGGCCGCTGTATACTTCTAGAATGCCCGCAATAAATCCCTCGTCATAATCACACACAGTTTGACCGGTGATGGGCAGGCCCGAACAATCCAGATCTTCCGCAACCGTCAAGGTAAAGAACAGCGAATCCAAATCGGCTTTTTCAACGCGAAGATAGCCGATTTTTAGCTCCTTGAGCTTATTGGTCAGGTTGGCAATAAAGAAATCAAAATCGCCTGAAAGGTCCAGTACATTTTTTGCGAACTCTTTACCGGCTAAGTATCCGGCTGCCCGAAGCAGGCTGCTGGCAGTTTCCTCGTCATATTCACGAGTCAGGATATCCCTTAACGAATATTGAAACAGGCGGTAAACCAGCACAGGCATGTCCGGTCCCATAGTATCCCTGCCTGCGCCAATATCTCCGAGCCCCTCCCACGTGAACTTGGATGGTTTGTTTGTATATTGCATTATGTTGTCCTCCTTTAGCTATTGAAATAAATTAAGCGCATATTCTTGCCCTAGCGTGTCAAGTATAAAGCGGCTAAAGGATACTGTGTTCTGTTATGCGCTTAATTTGCCTTTTTTTGTTCCGAATTAGTGAAGCGGCATTACTGATATGTTCCTACGATTACCGAAACCGTCTGATTGCTGCCATACGGAATAATGGAGTGACCATGTTCCGATATGATGACGCTGGAAACCTGCTTCAGGATGACCGGATTCGCTGTTGTTGTTACCGTATAAAGCGGCGTGGACCAGGGGAAATTCGGAACAGAAAAAGCTTCATTGGATACAAGATTGCGGCGGCATCCTTATAGGCTGATATATTTTTGAATCAAGAAGTGCTTTTAGAATACAGATACTACTAATAATTATTTACGTTTGGAGGAACTGAAAATGCAAAAAGCCTAATTGCTATATTGTTAGCATGTCTGCTGGCCGCAGTTTTCGTTGCACCTGTACAGGCGGAGGAATCAGTAAAATATGGTCGATATCCCAATGCTGAATCAAAAATGTTTGTGACGGATGGCGACTACTTTTATTACATGATGTTTTCCACTGAGAAAACACCATATAGTCTTGTAAAACAGGCGAAAGATGGTAGTACGAAAACGGTAATACATACTTCTGGGACTATCAAATCCAAAATCTTAATCTTATGGATGGCTGGATTTATTTCAGCAAACAGGCTGATGTGTATCGGATTCGTACTGACGGCACAAAGCTGAGCCGCCTCTACACAGCACGAACAGCTGCCAGCAGCGACTATTCAGTCACCATCTGGGACATCCTGGCGGTGGATGATAAGCTCTATGTGCTATATAGCGATTCAACCGTAAAGCCAGGGAACAAAGTAATATCCATGAACCTTGACGGCAGCAGTCCTCAAGTTATATACGAGTCACTTTCCAGCTTGGGTGCTGCGATGACAATCTACGACGGACAAATCTTCCTATTGACTCAAAATACACTTTCCGTTATGCGCTATGATATCAGGGAAAACAACGTAAATACTTTTGTTTTGAAAAATGCTCGTATGAAAGCTGGCAACTATTATTTGCAGGTATCTTCCGCGGGACGGTTGTACTTTTACTCAGCTCCGGCTGATTATGGAGATACTTCCTCAGCTGCATACAGCTTCAACCCTGATGGCTCTGATGTGCGGCAGGAGACTGTTTATAGTCGTTACATCATAGTAGACAATACCATCTTCTACTACGAGTGTTCGGATGGAAATATTTACAGCACTCTTTTAAATGGGGACAGCACTCCAGTTAAGGTTACCGACTCTAAAATAAGAGGATTTTTTACCTACCACAATGGGTATCACTATACATACAACTTTGTCCAGAGCCGAGGCAAGGAGGGACAGGAGGTTAAAATCTATAAGGTTACTTCTTTCACCACGGCACCTCAATCCTCGGGAACATACGGCTCAGCCGATGAAAAGCGCTTATGTCAGCAATTTCGCAGGTCTTAACGGAGTAAGATTCTCCGTTAAGACCTTTTTTACTTATATGACTTTGTATATCGCATGATGTTGAAATTTCAATGGTTAAGAATAAGAGTTTTGATATTCAAGAAGAGACTGCATGGTGCCGCATCAATAGACTCCCTTTCTTCTTTACCAATTCTCCATTGGGAACATAAAAACCTTAATTGGGAACAAAATTCAATCACAGAAACGAAGAAGTTAGTATAATTTTGTCCTAATGATGGCTCCGTCCTGTACGGCAAAACAACCCATGCCCGGACGCAGTACATGATTATTAAAAGAGATATTAAACACATCATGGAGGGTTTCCCATGGATTTCATTCAAGAAATTAAAAGTAAAAAAGAAAAAATTGTGGTTATCGGACTAGGATATGTGGGACTCCCGCTTGCTGTTGCCTTTGATAAAAAAACTTCCGTCATAGGTTTCGATATCAACAAAGAAAAGATCAGCAAATTAAAGCAAGGGATTAACCCTACTAAAGAGGTTGGAAATGAAGCAATACAGGAAACGACGGTGGATTTCACTGACGATGCCAGCCGCATTGGGGAAGGAAGGTTTCTAATCATTGTCGTCCCCACCCCGGTTAATGCCGATAAGACGCCGGATCTCACGCCTGTCATCAACGCCACGAAAATGGTGGGCCGGGAACTTAAAAAAGGATCTGTGGTTGTGTACGAGTCAACCGTTTACCCCGGAGTGACAGAAGAAATCTGCATTCCCGTATTGGAAAAGGAATCTGGCTTGACTTGTGGGCGTGATTTTAAAGTGGGATATTCCCCGGAACGGATCAATCCCGGCGATAAGATTCACACGCTAGAAAATATAAAAAAGATCGTCTCCGGCATGGATGGAGAAACTCTTGAAATTATTGCCGGTGTCTATGAAATGATCGTAGGCGCTGGCGTTCATCGTGTGAGCAACATAAAAGTAGCGGAAGCCGCCAAAGTAGCGGAGAACAGCCAGCGGGATATCAATATTGCTTTTGTCAATGAACTCGCCATGGTATTTGACCGGATGGACATCGATACCAGGGAAGTCATTGAGGCCATGAATACCAAATGGAATGCTCTTGGGTTTTATCCCGGTCTGGTCGGCGGCCATTGCATTGGAGTAGACCCCTATTATTTTATCTGGGAAGCGCAGAAATTGGGCTATCATTCCCAGATCATCCTCTCAGGACGAAAAATCAATGACGGGATGGCCAAATTTGTGGCAGACAACATCATAAAACAGTTGATTCTGGCGGATAAAACAGTAAAGCGGGCGCGGGTAGCCATTCTGGGTATTACCTTCAAAGAAAACTGCCCGGATGTGAGAAATTCCAAAGTGGAGGATATCGTAAATTTCCTGAAGGTTTATGGGATTCAGCCGGTTATCGTAGATCCGGTGGCAGAGACGGATGTTATCGAAAGCATTTATGGGGCAAAACCGCTTCCCCTTTCGGAAATAAAGGAAATGGACTGTGTTGTCTTTGCGGTTGCTCACAAAGAATTCAGAGGGATACCCATAAACGAGCTTAAATCCATGTTTGTTCAGGGGGAAAACGATGAGAAAATCGTCATCGATATAAAAGGAATTTTGAACAAACAGGAGGTGGTAACTGCAGGACTTCGGTATTGGCGATTGTAAGGCTTAGAGCAGGAAGGAAAGGTAGATAACAGGATGATTCAGTACATAAAAGAACATAAACTGAAAATCGTGCTGATTGCTTTGCTTGTGATTGCAATTTTCGGGTTAGGTTACTATTTCTTCTTTTCAGGAAATGGAAATGACTCGGACGCCGCAGTTAAATCAAAATCATACGACGCCACGGCTGATATTGAAAAGGCCCTGGGGAACTTAAAGGACAGCGAACAGGCTGCAGGGGTTATCAAAGGGGTAAATACCTTTGAAAAAGTAGCTGTCCTTACCTTTGACGGAATGCTGGATCAAGACACCGCCGGGAAGCTTTTGAAGCTGTTAAAGGAATATAATGTCGAGGCTGTCTTTTTCCTGCCCGGGATTCCCACTTCGGAAGATTCGGAAGCGGTAAAGCTCATTGCCAAAAGCGGACAGACCATCGGCAACTATACGTTATCGGCACGAAAATACATGGAAGATCTCGCTCCAGAAGAAATGGTGGAAGATTTCTGCAAAGCGAACCGTATCCTTATCGACATTACCGGGGTTACGCCGGTATTGGTAAAAGCAAACCTCACGGAATACACCGGTGATTTTCTGCACGCGGCCTATGCCAGCAGCCTAAGTCAAGCTGTGAAGACCGATTATTTCCTGAATTATCAGAGCTTTTCATCCCAGAAAGATGCGGATGAATTCTTGAAAGGCATTAAGAGGGGTTCGGTTATTTCCTTCAAGACCGACAGCCCCTTAAATGAATCTGAATACATCCCGATTGGGACAGAAAAAGAGGCTAAACCTGCAATCGATAAGGAGGCGAGCCTGCCTGAAAAAGAGGAAGCAAAACTCAATAAGAACCGGGCGCTTCTGCAAAATGTACGGTACCTGCTCGAAGCAATGATGCAGGACAATTACTCCCTGGTTCCTGCCTATGAGCTGGCAGTTTATGAGGATGCAGCTTACAGCAAGGATTTCAGCCAGCTCAAGGCAATTAACAACGAAAGGCTTGCACAAGTACATCAGAAGATCAGCACTTCACTTTCGTCTGTAGCATTGTCTTTCCGGGGCATTGGAAACAGCGAAAACCTTGAGGCAATGCTTTCCTGGCTGAAAGAGAAAAACATAAAGGCTACCTTTTTTGTGACAGGAAATGAAATACTTCAATACCCTGAGCGGATCAAGGCGATATTAAAAGCCGGCCACCAAATCGGAAACGGCGGGTTGACCGGAGAGTCCTTAGAGGGCAGAACCTTTGAAGAGGCGGCCTTTGAAATCTACAAATGCAACGAATTGCAGCAAGAAAAATTTCAGGTCTATACCAAGCTATTCATGCCGGCATACGGCCAATACAGCGATTCGATTCGCGAGGCCGCTTACGCTCTGGGGTACACCCTGGTGACTTACAGCAAAAACCCGGTGACAGACGACAAAGCATCTATCCCTGAAATCCTGCAATATTTTGACAAGGGCTTTAAGCAAGGGGATATCCTTTATTTCAGACTTGATTACCATAAAGACATTGTAAAGATCGTGGATGAAATTTATAAGATAATAAAGAACGCCGGGAAAAGCGTTACCCTTATCCAGAACCTGCTGGACAATCCAGCGGATACTGATCCTTATCACGTTGATAAAGCACCTGGCAACTATACCGAAATGCGAAAGGCAAACAACGGACATAAAGCAAGGCAGCTAACCTATCTATATACAGCTCAGTCCGCCGTTTCCTTTACCTTCAGGAGTATTTCCGACCGGGATAAGTTGTTAAAGGTATTGGATGCGTTAGACCAGCTGGATGCGAAGGGTACCTTCTTTGTAACGGGTAAGGAAATATTGAATCACAAAGAAAACGTGGATGAAATTGTAAGACGCGGACATCAGATTGCAAATGGTGGATATGGGATGAACACAAGTGATTCCAGCACCCTGGATTTTGAGACCCTATGCTATGAAATCGACATGGGTGAGAGATACCTGAAAGCCTATCTCGGCAGCGCTTATAAGGACTCTGAGAACAAATATTATATGCCCATGTATGGCGCAGGGGGCAACATCCCGGAAGCGGCCAGCGCTTTGGGATATGATCCGGTCGCTACGTACAATCGCAATGCCATGATGTCGGCATATCGAAATTTACCGGCAGACGAGATCATTGCGAAATACTATGCTAATGTGTCCGCCATGCACCGAGGCGATGTGGTTTATTTCCGTCTGGATTATTTAACAACGGAAGGCGCCGTCGAAGAACTGGTGTATGAAACCGGAATAAAGATGGTAAAAAAGGTGCCCTACGATATTGTCACAATTGCGGATTTAGCCAGAAGCAACCTAGTATATGAACCAAGATCCAGGGATGATGCCATTGGGAGCGATTTAATAAGAGCTTCCTATGGCAACTCGGAAACAGACCTATTATCAAAGATATTCCGTGGTTATATAGGCAATCCGTCTATCAGTTCCAGCGGGAACCTCCTTGGGTTCACAGATGAAGAAATCAGCAGAATTGATACGACCGGTAGGATTGACACCAAGGGTGAAAAGGTAATCTTCCTGACTTTTGATGATTGGGGCTATGACGATAACATAACTCCGTTGCTGGATGTTTTGAAAAAATACGATGTGAAGGCTACTTTTTTTGTACGGGTAGGAAATGCGAGTCTTCCCCTTGATAGCAATATGTACATGCCGAACCTATTAAGGGCAATTGCACTGGGCGGACATGACATAGGAAGCCACACCTTTAGCCACATGAAGGTAGATATTACGACGCAGGCGGAAAAAGAACAGTTGCAGCAAAATCTAGTCGCCGCCCACCGGGAAATGTCCAGATACATTGGAGATACCGGAAGTCTGAAGCTTTTCTTCCGGCCACCGACTCTTGCGGTCAGCAAACTAGGACTGGAAACCGTGTTTGACTGCGGCTATGAGTATATTATCAACGGCGATTTCAGCACTCACGACTATGAGGCTTCCAGCGCACAAGAATTAATTGATAAGTTTAAGTACGGCATTGATAGAAATGATGCCGTGGCAACGCAAGACACCCCGGAGGAATCCGTATTTCGGATAGAACCTGGCAGTATTGTAGTCATGCATATGTCGGAAAATGCAAAATTTACACCCGCAGCGCTGGATGAGGTCATTCCTTATTATATGGAACAGGGTTACCGTTTTGCCAAATTGAGTGATTATTTAACGGGCGGCTATGAGAATCCTCCCGTAGTTAAGACTGAAACATCAGCACAAATTGAGCATTAAGGGGCAATGAAATGAATATGAGGTTATTCAATAGGAGGAGAGTGAAAAAAGGCACAGAAACAGACGATGTTTTGCTGGCCCCCTTAAAGGATAGGCGGCTGCTCTCCAACGTACCAGATCAGGAAGCCCTGGTCTTCTGTCAAGATATCGGACAAGTTAAAAGTAGAAATATCCCTAGTTTATTGTTTTAACATGCTAAAGCACTTTCGAAATCATAAGGTGATATCATGCCACAATGTTCATGAATTCTAACAG
>NZ_JBAIYV010000044.1:0-203016 GCF_036763075.1 Desulfotomaculum sp. 1211_IL3151
GTTACTCACCCGTCCGCCACTAAGTATAAAATTCGCAAGCTTCCTTTTATACTCCGTTCGACTTGCATGTGTTAGGCACGCCGCCAGCGTTCGTCCTGAGCCAGGATCAAACTCTCCGTAAAATATCAAATATTTTAAAGAGTTTTGGCTCTTTTTTATCCTTGATTTACTCGCTAGCGTCTTTTCATAACGCTTGACGAGGATGTTTTTTGTGGTCGTCTTAGTTTCATCTTAACGATGACTTTTGACTTGACCTGTTTTTCATCCATCATCTGCTGTTTAGTTTTCAAAGACCGTTTGCTTGTCCCGATCTCGCGACCGGAAGCTTATCTTACCATGGCTTTCACTGTGTTTCAAGTGCAAGTTTTTGGTAGTTTGTTTTTTCTCAAAACGCTTTTTTATAATAACACCGATATTATATTGAGTCAATCTATTTTTCAACATTTTATATGTTGATTTTCAGGTGTAACTCAGTTCTTGTCGGCGAAAATTAATATATCACAAATGAATATTTTGTGTCAATATGCTTTTTAAAATTATAAAGCTAAGGCTCGCGCCAACCTATAGCGAGCCTTAGCTTTTCTTAATATATCAGCCTTAAAATCTTATACTTTTCTGATCGTGTTAGAAAAACTATTCTTCATCTTCTTCACTGACAACCCTAGCAATGGAAGCAATATGATCCTTTTCCCCAGTTCTCATTAAAGTCACTCCCTGGGTATTCCTACTCATTGACGAAACGTCTTTAACAGGGAGTCTGATGATAATTCCCTCGGCACTAATCATCATCACTTCATCATCATCTTTCACTACCAAAACACCCGCCACTAGGCCATTTCTTTTGGTGGTTTTGATATTGATAATCCCCTTACCACCACGTGTTTGGCTGCGGTATTCAATCAGAGGTGTCCTTTTGCCATAGCCATTGACAGTAACAGTAAATAAATATGCTCCCTCTTTAATAACTCCCATATTTACTACATAGTCTTCTTGGGATAACGTTATTCCTTTTACCCCCCGGGTTACACGTCCCATGGGTCTTACATCTTCCTCAGAAAAACGTATGGCTATGCCATCTTGGGTACACATAATGATTTCCTCTTTGCCGTGCGTTAATTCAACAGCAACTAATTTATCATTTTCATCAAGGTTGATAGCAATTAACCCATCTCGGCGTGAGGAATTAAACTCTGTTAAAGCTGTCTTCTTCACAATGCCATGTTTAGTGGCCATGAATAAGTAAGCTTCTTCTGTAAATTCCTTAATTGGGATTACAGTAGTTCCATACTCATCGCTATCATAATTTAATAAATTTATGATTGGCGTACCTTTGGCAGTTCTTGATGCCTCTGGTACTTCATAGACTTTCAGCCGATAAACCTTACCTTTATTGGTAAAGAATAATAGGTAATGGTGTGTAGATGCTATAAAGAGATCTCTAACAAAATCCTCTTCTTTGGTACCCATGGCGGTAATCCCTTTACCGCCTCTTTTTTGGCTTTTATAGGTATCCATTGAAATTCTCTTAATGTATCCCTGATTGGTAATAGTAACAACCATTTCTTCTTCATCAATCAGGTCTTCCATATCAAAATCTCCCGCAGCGTCATTACTAATGATAGAACGTCTTACGTCTGAAAATTTTTCTTTAATAACAACTAATTCATCGCGGATAATACCTAAAACTTTTTTCTCATCTGCTAAAATACCACGCAGGTAATCAATCTTCTCCAATAATTCCTTGTACTCTTTTTCTAATTTTTCTACTTCCAAGGCTGTCAAGCTTCTTAAGCGCATTTCCACAATGGCTTCTGCTTGGACTTCCGTGAGATTAAACTTTTCGACTAACCCTTGCTTAGCAGCTTCGGTATTTTTGGATTCTCTGATTGTCTTAATAACTTCATCGAGGTTAGCCAGCGCAATGCGTAAACCCTCGACAATATGGGCTCTTGCTTCAGCTTTTTTAAGTTCATACCTTGTCCTGCGAGTTATGACATCCTTTTGGTGTTCAAGATAATGAAAAATTACTTGGGCAAGATTTAAAACTTTGGGTTCATTGTTTACCAGGGCAAGCATAATGACACCAAAACTCTCCTGCATTTGTGTATGCTTGTATAAAAGGTTTAATATTACATTGGGATTAGCATCTTTCTTAAGTTCAATAACAATTCGCATGCCCCGACGATCAGACTCATCTCGTAGGTCGGAAATACCCTCTATTTTCTTCTCTTTGACTAACTCAGCAATTTTTTCAATTAGCCTTGCTTTATTAACCTGATAGGGAATTTCGTTAACTATAATGACTGGTTTGCCGTTTGCTTTATTCTCAATGGTAGCCTGAGCCCGAATTTTAATGGTCCCTCTACCAGTCCGATAGGCTTGACGTATACCGTCCCTGCCCATAATAGTAGCCCCGGTCGGGAAGTCAGGACCTTTGATTACCTTCATCAAATCATCCGATGTTACTTCGGAATCTTCAATCATCATTAAGACTCCATCAATAACCTCACCAAGATTATGGGGTGGTATATTCGTCGCCATACCAACCGCAATACCGGAAGAACCATTTACCAGTAAGTTTGGTATCTTAGATGGCAAAATAGTAGGTTCTTCTGTTCTATTGTCATAGTTAGGAACAAAATCAACCGTTTCCTTATCAATGTCCGCCAACATTTCTAACGTAATTTTAGCCATTCTTGCTTCAGTATAGCGCATTGCCGCTGCTGGATCACCATCTACGGAACCAAAGTTACCATGACCCTGAATCAAGGGATAACGGCAAGCAAAATTCTGAGCTAGACGAACCATTGCATCGTAAATCGATGAATCTCCATGGGGGTGAAAATCTTGCATAACTTTACCCACGATACCTGCACTTTTCCGATAAGGTTTATCAGGAGTTAACCCTAATTCATGCAGAGAATAGAGAATTCTTCGATGAACTGGTTTTAGGCCATCTCGAACATCCGGTAAAGCTCTACCCACTATTACACTCATGGCATAATCTAAGTAGGAGTTTTTCATTTCGTTGTTAATATCCAAAGGGATGACTTTACCATTTGGGGAAGCCATTTACATACCTCCAATAAAAACAGGCTTGCTTTCCTTTATGTCACTAAACAAGCCCCATACTAATAGCTTTTATGCTTAAAGATAGCTCATTTTTGGTCTTTATTACAAGTTTTGCCAAATAAATTATAACAAAATCAAAAATTTAGTGCAATTTATTACTTTTTAGACCTTAGTGGCCATAATAATTTGCCTATCCTGTAGGATATGGATCTGCACGTCTGTAAAACCAGCCTGTGTTAACCACTTGGTATATTGTTCAAGGGTCCAAGTGCCACCTGTTTCCGTATTGACAAGCATATTAACGCCAAAAAGGTCTGCCCTGGGACTAATACCACGGACCATATCCAGTATGGCTATACGTCCCCCAGTGGCCAAAGATTGATGCGTTCGCTCAAATAACTTTATGTTTTCTTTTTCACCGTATATATGAGTAATGTTACCTAAGAAGGCTAAATCAAAGGGACCCTCTGCTACTGCTTCGGTAAAATCCCCGGGGATAAAGGTAATGTTCTCCTCTGGCAATATTTCGGAACACATAACTTTACATACTTCCGGTATATCCTGTACGGTTACCTTAGCACCTGCCCTCGCAAAGGGACGAGCATAATTGAGGGGTCCCCCGCCTAAATCAATGACACGGGTGCCTAAGGGTAGGTCTTTCAAACAGACATGAACCAATTCTTCCGCTACTTGCTGAGCACTCCTTTTCATTGCATACATAAAACCCTTGATATCCATTTGATCTTTGGTACGTTTAGCCGGTTTTCCTGTCTTCAAAACCTCTGGTAATTGGCTCCAGGATTTTATAACGTTAAAGGTATGAATAATGGAATAACCCACGTACTTTTCGCTATTCTCGTTATAAAAGATATCCCTTGCATCTTTGGTAAGATCATAAAGGTCTTCTTTTTTTTCTAAATAACCCAATGAAATTAAAGCTTCCAAAACAATCCAGAGGGATCTTTGATCCATCGAGAGTTTACTGCAGATTTTTTCAATGGACTGAGGTTTACTATTCAGCAGATCAAAAACACCTGTCTTCAAAGCAGCACCTACTACCAATAACTCCTGTGGCACCATAGCATTTTTTAAATCAGGCATTTTAATTCCCCCATTTATTTAATTTTGGTACTGTATTTTCTGCTGTATTTATAAAAACCGGAGTTGGTTTTTCTCCGGTTTTGCAAGACTATATATCTAAGTTCCTTACTGATCTAGCGTTTTCTTGAATAAATTCCCTCCTGGGTTCCACCCTATCACCCATTAGCATAGAGAAAGTGGCATCCGCTTCAATGGCATCAGCCAGGGTAACCTGCAACATTGTCCTGGTATCGGGATCCATTGTGGTATCCCAAAGCTGATCTGGGTTCATTTCACCTAAACCTTTGTATCTTTGAATGTTTACCCGATCATGTCCAATTACCTTTAATAATTGCTCTAATTCCTCGTCACTATAACAGTAGCTGTCATGTTTTCCCTTACGAACACGGTATAGAGGTGGTTGGGCCGCATAAATATAGCCTGCCTCTATAAGTTGTCTCATGTAACGATAGAAAAAGGTCAAAAGCAGGGTTCTGATGTGGGCACCGTCCACGTCGGCATCCGTCATAATGACTATTTTGTGATAACGAGCCTTAGACAGATCAAAATCGTCACCTACACCCGTACCCATGGCAGTAATCATCGCTCTAATTTCATCATTGGCCAGAATTTTATCAATACGCGCCTTTTCTACATTAAGAATTTTACCCTTTAGGGGCAAAATAGCCTGAAAACGCCGATCCCGCCCTTGTTTTGCAGAGCCACCCGCAGAATCACCCTCAACCAAATATATTTCAGATACACTGGGATCCTTTTCTGAACAATCTGCTAGTTTTCCGGGTAAAGCCATGGTTTCCAGGGCACTTTTTCTTCTTGTAAGTTCCCGTGCTTTACGGGCTGCTTCCCTAGCCCTAGCCGCAGTAATTCCTTTTTCAATAACTTTTTTAGCCACAGCAGGGTTTTCAATCAAATAGGTGGCTAATTTCTCAGCAAAAATAGAATCGACAATTCCCCTTACTTCACTGTTGCCCAATTTTGTCTTGGTTTGACCTTCAAACTGTGGTTCCGGCACCTTTACACTAACAACGATGATGGCACCTTCACGAATATCCTCTCCGGATAAATTTGCATCGTTATTCTTAATAATTCCATTCTGTCTGCCATAATCGTTAACGACCCTAGTCAGTGCAGTTTTTAAGCCCACTTCATGGGTTCCGCCATCAATAGTGTGAATGTTGTTGGCATAGGACAGTAGTGTTTCGTTATAACCGTCATTGTATTGGAGAGCAACTTCCACTTGAACCTGTTCTTTTTCTCCAAATACATAAATAGGTTTTGGGTGTATCGTTTGTTTATTTCTATTTAGGTGTTTGACAAAATCTTTAATCCCACCATCAAATTGAAATATTTGCTCTACAACAGGGTCTTTTCTATTATCCAGTAAAACAATTTTAATCCCTTTATTTAAGTAGGCCAATTCCCTTAGCCTTTGGGTTAAGGTTTCCGTACTAAAAACCAATTCTTCGAATATTTCACTGTCTGGTTTAAAGGTTATCTTCGTTCCAGTGGATTTGCTATTACCTGCAACCTTTAATTCGGAGATTGGAACACCCCGGGAATATTCCTGTTGGTATATTTTTCCGTTTAGTTTGATTTCTACGAATAATTTTTCGGATAGGGCATTGACCACAGATACACCTACCCCGTGTAATCCACCGGAAACCTTGTAACCACCACCACCAAATTTTCCACCAGCATGCAGCATTGTTAATACTACCTCAACTGCTGGTCTTCCTACCTGTGGTTGTATATCTACGGGGATACCACGGCCATTATCTTCAACAGAAACGGAATTGTCATCTTCAATGGTCACAATGATCTTATCACAATATCCTGCCAGAGCTTCGTCAATACTATTGTCTACAACCTCGTACACCAAATGATGCAGTCCCCGGGCACTGGTACTACCTATGTACATACCGGGTCGGCGTCTAACAGCCTCTAAACCTTCAAGCACCTGTATTTGGTCGGCACTGTATTTATTACTCTGCTGCTGTTGGTCCATATGAGTGACCTCCATCTATTCACATTGAAACCATATTATACCATAAGTAGTATTACCACTCAAGGACAATATTTTACATGATTATTATGAATTGAGTTTTAAAACAAGGCTATTCCTGATCTGTCAAAATAAAAAACCGTTGCACACGGTTTTTATTCTTCATCTGTGTTTTCTAAAATATTATCGGATCTTTTCTTTAGTGTTGTGCATGAGATGGGAGAAACATAAATCTCTTTACTAGTTATAACAAAGGATTTCTCTTTATCCTGATTGGAAATTGGTTGAATAAAACCTTCATCCTTAGAGATTTCAATAAATTCCCGAGTTATTGCCGAATTTTTTGTACGGGCATCAAGTATGGCTATAATGTCTTTTTTTAAGACCACTATGTCTCCACCTAAATGCAGAAACATCAAAATTCCTCCTTTTGGGTTAAATTACCAGCATGAACTTGCCAAAGCACCCCGGCACCTCTAATGTTTTCTTCTATCCCACCTGTAACACTGGTGGTTATAAAGGTCTGTACTTTATTCATTACTTTGTTGACCAACATTGCTTGCCTAGCTTGATCCAATTCAAATAACACATCATCCAAAAGTAATACCGGATAAAAGCCAAATTCATGGTGCCATAAATCTAGTTGAGATAATTTTAGTGATAGTGTTACTGTTCTTTGTTGACCCTGGGAACCAAAGGTTTTGGCCTCAATACCGTTAATAGCTAAGGACAAATCATCACGATGGGGACCCAGTAGGGTTTGACATCTTTGCAGTTCCATTTGTCGAATTTTTTTGGAGGAATTTAAAAATACCTGGTAAATATTTCCTTCTGTTAGGCCTGGTTCCAACACCAAAGATGATAAATATTTTACCTGTAATTCCTCCGCCCCACCAGTCAGACTGAAATGAATCTTCCTCGCGATGGGAATTAATTTTTTTAGAACCTGTAAGCGAAGGTAAATGACCTTGGCCCCATGTCTAAAGAGTTGATCATCCCAAACATCCAACATATCCCTGGTAGAACGCCTATCCCTTATTTCTTTCAAAAGAGTATTTCTTTGACTAAGCACCCTCGTATACTGGCGCCATATTTTGCTGTAACCTGGGCTTAATGAGCCTACCTCGAAATCTAAAAAATGTCTTCTTTCCTGAGGTGAACCCTTTATTAAGTATAAATCCTCTGGGGAAAACATTACTACCCCAAAATGATCCAATTCCGAACGTGCTGTCTCTACCCCATTTAGAAAAAACTTTTTAACTCGTTCACTAATTTGCCACTGAATATTAAAATTTCGGGAAGCTAGATGAACTTCTGTATTGATTATGGTTCGGTTGCTTTGCCATTTCGTAATATCCTTATCCTTTTCTGCCCTAAAGGAACGACCCCTTAGACTATAAAAAATACTCTCCAACAAGTTCGTTTTTCCCTGGGCATTTGATCCTGTAATAATATTTATGGACGGATGAGGTAGAAAAATAGCTTCATCGTAGTTGCGGAAATTTTTCAGTGATAACTTTTGTACCCGCAAAATCTCACCTTCACATCACAACTAAAAAACTTCCGGCACCATCCACCATTACAACGTCATTGTTTTTTAATTTTACGCCTCGTCTGGTTTCAATCGTGCCATTGAGTTTGACATGTCCCGTTTGAATCAGTATTTTACTTTCTCCGCCAGAACCAGTTATATTCGCCCACTTTAAAAATTGATCTAACTGAATGTCGCCATTCACTTTGATTTTTTGGGTCAAAATCATCTCTCCTTAGGCAGTTCTCACTGGTAACACCAGAGAGAGGTATTCTTCACCACCAACCGGTGTTAATATACCGGGACTGAGGGAACCTGACATATCAAAATAAATATGATCACTGCTAATTGCCCGTAACGCATCAATCAAATATATCGCATTAAATGCAATTTGGACAGGCTCTCCCTGTAAATATATGGGTACTTCCTCATGTATCCTGCCAACTTCCGTATTCGCTGTAATTACAATTTTTTCCTCTTCAATATTTAATCGAATTATTTGTGTGCCAAC
Organism: Desulfotomaculum sp. 1211_IL3151; assembly: GCF_036763075.1. NCBI lineage: Bacteria > Bacillati > Bacillota > Clostridia > Eubacteriales > Desulfotomaculaceae > Desulfotomaculum > Desulfotomaculum sp. 1211_IL3151. Next base: position 8,218 of record NZ_JBAIYV010000044.1, read on the forward strand.
CCGAGCTAAGAGAGATGCCCGTTCTGCAGCTTCGATTAAATCCTTTGTTTTTACTCTAATTCTAGTTTTATAGCCCTGAGGAATAACCTGCCGGTAATTAGGAAATTGCCCTTCAATTAAGCGAGAAATTAAGGTGGTATCTTCCATACTAAAAATTACTTGATTTTCCCCAAGGGCTATCGTAACTTGACGATCTGCAGCACCAATAACCCTGGTCAACTCATTTAAAGTTTTGCCAGGGATAATAATATTTATATCATCTTCTATAGACGAAGATTCCATTCCCCTCATTGCTAAACGATGGGTATCTGTGGCCACTAATCTTAAATTGCCGTTCAAAAACTCCATCAATACACCCGTAAATACGGGTCTGTTTTCATCCGGAGATGTAGCAAAGAGAATTTGTCGCAGATATTCTTTTAGACTTTCTTCAGAAATGGTCAAAGAATTCTTGCTTTGGGTTTTTGGAAAAATGGGAAATTCTTCAGCGTCAAAACCGTTAATTGTAATCTCTGATTGCCCATAGCGAATAATTACATTGGTACCTTGAATTGTTTCAATTTGTATTGGAGAGTCCGGTAATCTTTTTACGATTTCACTTAGGTATTTAGCAGGCAATACAATTGAACCCTCTTCCTGGGTTGTACAGGGAACAAAGCACTGAATACCCATTTCAAGGTCAGTTGCTTGTAATTCTAATCGATTATCTTTGGCTATTAATAAGATACCAGATAAAATGGGCATGGGATTTTTGGTGGATACTGCCCTTTGAGCAGTTGTTACACCTTGAATTAGATTTTGACGGGTACAGATTATTTTCATAGCCTTCCCCCGTTGTTCTTTATTTTTATTTTTTATATATTTTTATCCTCGTAGTAGTAGTAGGGGCTGTGAGTTTGTTTATATGCCACCTGGGGCCTTATGGTTAATCATTTTTGGGTGTCAAAAAGCTGTGGAAAAAAAACCGTAAACTTATCAACAACAATTAACCACTTTTTAAACAAATCAACATTGTTAACAAGAGTTATCCAAATCTATTCACATTATTCACTGATCCGTTTTTTTAATTCCTTGATGGTCTCCTGAAGTACAGGGTCATTTTTAAGATCGGTAATTATTTTATCGCAGGCATGTAAAACTGTGGTATGATCTCTACCACCAAATTCATCACCTAGTTTAGGAAGAGATAGGTCTGTTAGTTCTCTGGCTAAGTACATGGCAACCTGTCTAGGGAAAGCAACAGAGCGTGTTCTCTTTTTTGCCTTTAAATCTTCGATTTTTAATCCATAAAAGTCAGCAACTGTATTCATAATTAGTGGTGCGGTAATAATTTTAGGTTTACTGGGAGCAATAACATCCTTTAATACCTCAGCGGCTAAATGCGGTGTCGCCTCTTTTTTTTCTAAAGAAGAGAAGGCGCTTACCCTTGTAAGTGCACCTTCTAGCTCTCTAATGTTGGATTGAATTTTGTCGGCAATAAATGCAATGGTATCATCGGGTATATTTGTTATTCCTTCTAATTGAGCTTTCTTCCTTAAAATAGCAACCCTTGTTTCATAATCCGGGGATTGCATATCCGTTATTAAGCCCCATTCGAAACGGGATCTTAGTCTATCTTCCAGGGTAGCAATTTCTTTAGGGGGTCGGTCACTGGAAATTACAATCTGTTTATTAGCTTCATATAAGGTATTAAATGTATGGAAAAATTCCTCCTGGGTGGCTTCTTTCTTTTCTAGAAATTGAATATCATCAATCAGCAGAATATCCATACTGCGGTATTTATTACGAAATTCCACGGTTTGATCATCTCTAATGGAGTTAATTAATTCATTGGTAAATTTTTCAGATGTTACATAGGCAACCTTAAGAGAGGGGTTGTTTTCAAGAACATAATGACCAATTGCATGCATCAAATGAGTTTTACCCAGACCTACACCACCGTAAATAAACAATGGGTTATAAGCCTTCGCTGGAGATTCCGCCACAGCAAGTGAAGCGGCATGAGCAAAACGATTACTGTTACCGATAACAAAGGTATCGAAGGTGTTTCTTGGGTTGAGGATATTCACGTGGGTTTCATCCATAGACCTTTCCTTTGGTTTAGGCTGACCCACCTCCTGACCCGCTAAAATAAATTGCAGAGAAATTTCTTGATGCATAATAGCTTCGTAAGTTTGTTTTATGATGGGTGAATACCGATCTGCTAACCAACTTTTAGAAAATTGATCCGGAACTTCTATTATAATTGTATTGTCATAGAAGGCCACCGGTTTACATTTGGTAAGCCAGGTTTCAAATGAGTGCTTATTAACTTGTTTTTCCAAGCGAATGAGCACCTGTTCCCATCTGTCAAGGACATCGTTTTGCATGTTACTTAAGTAAACCTCCATACTACATAATAAATACCGGATTAGAAAAGCTTGGCTCACGCCATACCCTAAAGGTCACAGGCGAGAGCCTATAGCGTGAGCCTTAGCTTTTCTTATACGATCATCCTTAAAATCTTAGGTTTTCCGATAGTGAAAAAATCCCCTTAATAATAAGGGAATATTAGGTCGCGCTGTTCTGTTAAAAAAGCATATAATCTTTTAAAAATCAACAAGGTTGTACACAGTTTTATCCACACCCTGTGTAAAAACTGGATAAATAATTTTATCCACAAGTGTAAATCAATAATACCAAAACTAATAAAGGTTATCAACAGATAAAAAATATTCACAGGAAGTATGAATATCTGTGTAAACAAAAATCAAAAGTCCTTTATCTTGACGGGGAGAGAGAAATTTTATATAATTTTCAGTGACTGTCTAGTATAAATTTTTATTGACATACCAATTCGGTTAAAGGAGGTGTTGATACATGAAGCGCACATACCAACCTAAGAAACGTAGACATAAAAAGGTTCATGGTTTTCTAAAAAGGATGTCTAGCAAGTCTGGCCAAAATGTACTTAAGAGAAGACGCTTAAAAGGTAGAAAACGTTTATCAGCATAAGGCCGCTTAGGGTGGCCTTTTCCTAATTTGTATATGATTTTAGTCCAGTGGTTAAGATATTAATAAAAACCTTTATTAGGAAGACTATATGGAAAAATTTGTTTCTTTAAAGAAAAATTCTGATTTTCGTAATGTGTACCGTTTTGGTAATTCTGCGGCAAACCGTTATTTGGTGTTGTATAAATTTCCTAATAAAGGACTTGGTCGCAGGTTTGGTTTTTCTATTAGTAAAAAGGTTGGCAAGGCAGTTTGTCGAAATCGCATACGTCGTATATTGAAAGAAATATGCCGTTTGTTTTCTGAACGTTTTCCTAATGATCATGATTTTATTTTTATCGTGCGCCAAGCCTCTTCTGATCAAGACTATCATCAGATGGAAAAACACATTTGGCATGTATTGGGTAAACTAAATAAACAGGAGAGGGATTAATGCGGCAGGTTATGATACTTGGCCTAATTTTTTACCAAAAATTCATTTCTCCTTTAAAGCCACCTACTTGCCGGTTTTACCCGACGTGTTCTCAATATTCAAAACAAGCAATCGAAAAGTATGGTGTAATTAAGGGTCTATGGTTAACACTTAAAAGATTAGCAAAATGCCATCCCTTTCATACAGGTGGATATGATCCGGTAAAATAACGGTAGGCTTTTAAGGGGGTACAAGTTTTGTTTGGATGGTTTGATTCCATAGTAAATGGAATGACAGCTTTAATGAATTGGCTTTATGGGTTTACTGCTACAGTGGGGTTGCCTAGTTATGGCTTAGCCATTATTTTCTTGACTGTTATCATTAAAATGGTTTTATATCCCCTTTCCAAAAAACAAATGCATTCGATGACAATGATGCAAAAGATTGCTCCTGAAGTAAAAGCCATTCAGGATAAATACAAAGGTAAAGATCCCCAAAAGATGCAGCAAAAAATTATGGAGTTGTATAAGGAGCACAACGTAAACCCGATGGCAGGTTGTTTGCCATTGCTGGTACAAATGCCCATTTTGATTGCTCTCTATCGGGCCTTATATGAATTTCCATTTGTAAATCCAGACCATGCATCTTTTTTATGGGTTAACTCTCTAAGTGAGAGAGGCGATATTCTTTTACCATTATTAGCAGCAGTTACAACATTTTTGCAATCTAAATTAACTACCAATACCCAGGATCAAACCCAGAAAACAATGTTGTATACTATGCCCTTATTTATTGGCTGGATCGCATATACAGTTCCTGCTGGTTTGGCACTGTACTGGGTTGTATTTAATACTGTAGGAGCAATTCAACAGTGGTATATAAATAAAGAGACCCTGCGACTTAAAGAGGGGGTAACCGGAGTTGAAGGTAGTAGAAAAGGTCGGTAAAACAATTGATGAAGCCATAGAATTAGGTCTTCAAGAATTTGGTGTTTTAAGGGACGAGGTTATTATTGAGGTATTAGAAGAACCTTCCAAGGGTTTATTTGGTTTGATTGGTTCTCGTCGGGCAAAAATTAAATTAACCTTGAAGGATAATCCGGTAAGACGCGCTGATCGTTTATTACAAAGTATTTTTAAAGCGATGGAAATACCTGTGGAAGTAAATATTAAAGAACAAGATCAGGTTTTAAACATTAGCATAGAAGGACCGGATTTAGGGGTATTGATAGGTCGCAGAGGTGAAACTCTGGATGCATTACAGTACTTAATGAATTTGGCAACCAATAAAAATCAAGAACAGCGGCGCAAGGTAATTCTTGATGTTGAGGGATACCGTCATCGCCGGGAAGAAACACTTCAGAAACTTGCCACCAGGTTGGCAGATAAAGCCAAACAAAGGGGCAGAAGTGTTGTACTGGAGCCTATGAATTCACAGGAAAGAAGAATAATTCATACTGCACTGCAAGGTAGGGATGATATTTATACCTTTAGTGAAGGTGAAGAACCCTTTAGAAAAATCATTATATCTCCTAAAAAATAAAACATTCTTATACTATCGTCCTTAAAATATGATACTTTATGATAGTATTAAAAACCCAGCACCATCAGGTTGCTGGGTTTTTGTAAATGGATTTTGGAGGCAAAAAAATTGTTTGACGATACCATTGTAGCTATAGCCACTGCCTTAGGAGAAGGAAGTATTGGTGTTATCCGGATGAGTGGGCCGGATGCATTATCCCTAGGAAACAAAGTATTTAAACCAAAAGTTAATCAAGATTGGTATAAAAGGGATAATTATAAGCTGATCTATGGGCATATAGTTGAACCTAATACAGGTGAAATTATTGATGAAGTTTTACTTTCTGTCATGAGGGGACCCAAAAGTTTTACTGCTGAGGATGTTGTAGAGATAAGTTGTCATGGTGGAATTGTTCCTATTCGGAGGGTGCTGGAAGTAATTCTTAAAAATGGAGCACGTTTAGCAGAGCCAGGTGAGTTTAGTAAACGAGCCTTTCTAAACGGTCGCCTGGATTTAGCCCAGGCCGAATCAATTATTGATATAATCAGAGCTAAGACAGATGCCGGAGCAAAAATTGCAATCAATCAGCTTGATGGCAAGCTCTCTCAAATCGTAATGGATTTACAAAATCATGTTTTGGGACTGCTGGCAAAAATAGAGGCAATGATTGATTTTCCTGAGGATGATATTCCAGAAGAGAACCTTGAACAAATGAGCTTAGAATGCAATGGGTTGATAAAAGAAATAGATAAGTTATTGGATCATGCAGCATCCGGTAAAATATATCGGGAAGGCCTTAAAACTGTTATTGTAGGTAAACCGAATGTAGGAAAGTCATCTCTGCTAAATGCGCTGCTTCAGGAACAGAGAGCAATCGTTACAGACATACCTGGTACAACAAGGGATGTTATAGAAGAGGTTTTTAGTGTCAAGGGTATTCCCCTAAAGCTTATTGATACGGCTGGTTTGCGGGAAACTCAGGATTTGGTTGAAAAAATTGGTGTAGAAAAATCCAGAGAGCTATTAAATCAGGCTGATTTGGTACTATTGGTTTTAGATGCTTCCACTGGTCTTTCCAGTGAAGACGTAAAGGTTATGGATTTGATTAAGGATAAAAAAGCCCTTATTCTGATCAATAAAATTGATATAGCAGAAAACAGAATTGATGCGAAGGATGTCAAAGAGGCCATTAATTTTAGTGAAATCATAGAAATATCGGCCCAAAAAGAAATAGGCTTAGATAACCTGGAAGAAGCAATCTTTAATCTAGTGGTGGAAGGTAAGATATCTGCTGCAGAAAGCATTGTTGTTTCGAATACCAGACATAAGCATGCCCTGGAAAGAGCTAAATACCACCTTTTTGAAGCCAATAAGGCATTGGTGGAATATATTCCTGCGGATTTAGTTTCTATTGATTTAAAATCTGCCTGGGAAATTCTAGGTGAGATAACCGGGAACAGTGTAACTGAAGACTTAATAGATCGAATCTTTTCAGACTTTTGTATTGGTAAGTGAGGTGGAAATATTGCGCTATCATGCTGGTAATTATGATGTAATAGTAGTTGGAGCCGGCCATGCCGGTTGTGAAGCTGCCCTTGCTGCTGCAAGAATGGGCTGCAGAACATTAATATTATCACTCAATTTAGATAATATTGCCTTAATGCCATGTAATCCTGCTGTAGGTGGACCAGCTAAATCGCATTTGGTAAAGGAAATTGACGCCCTGGGTGGGCAAATGGGTTTAAATACAGATTTAGCAGCGATTCAAATGAGAATGTTAAATACCGGAAAAGGGCCCGCAGTACATGCTTTAAGGGCCCAGGCCGATAAGATAAAATACCAGCAATTAATGAAAAAAACTTTGGAGACCCAGGAAAATTTAGATGTGAAGCAATTACTGGTGGAGGAAATATTCGTTAAAAATGGTGCTATCACAGGTGTAGTAACACATATAGGGGCGGAATTTTCTGCCCAGGCAGTGATCATTACTACCGGGACCTATTTAAAAGGAAGAATTATTATTGGAGACGTTCATTTTCCTGGTGGCCCCAATAGTCAATTTCCTTCGGTCAATCTAAGTGAAAGCTTAAAAAACCTAGGTTTGCAATTGGGTCGGTTTAAAACAGGAACACCTGCCAGAGTAGACCGCAGAACGGTTGACTTTAATAAAATGACCATTCAACCAGGGGATGAAACAGTACATAATTTTTCTTTTATTTCTCCCGTGCAGCAAAGGGAGCAAGTTCCCTGCTGGCTAACCTATACCACTGAAAAGACCCATGAGATTATTAGACAAAATTTACATCGGTCTCCCCTTTATGCTGGAATTATTGAAGGAATTGGGCCGCGATATTGTCCTTCTATTGAGGATAAAGTTGTTCGTTTTGCTGATAAAAATCAACATCAAATTTTCATCGAGCCAGAGGGCCTCAATACATATGAAATGTATGTTCAGGGAATGTCAACCAGTCTGCCCCCGGATGTACAACTTGCCATGTTAAGATCGATTCCTGGTATGGAACAGGTGGAAATCATGCGACCTGGCTACGCCATTGAATATGACCATGTGATCCCAACACAACTTAAAGTAACCTTGGAAACAAAAGAAATAAAGGGGTTATATTCAGCAGGACAAATTAACGGCACTTCCGGTTATGAAGAAGCAGCGGCCCAGGGAATGATGGCTGGCATTAATGCTGCCTTGCAAATTAAAGAGCAAGCCCCCTTCTATCTCTCAAGATCGGAAGCTTACATTGGGGTGTTAATTGATGATCTCGTGGTTAAAGGAACCAACGAACCTTACCGACTCATGACCGCCCGAGCTGAGTATCGTTTATTACTGCGCCAGGATAATGCAGACCAAAGACTAACCCAAAAGGGTTATGAAATAGGGTTGGTTAAGGAAGATCGTTATGAACGCTATATGAATAAGTGGCAATTAATTAACAATGAAATTAAAAGACTTAAATCGGTTACGATTTCAGCCAATGAGCGGACGAATGAAATACTAAGGGATTTAGGGTCCAGCGAAATTAACCAAAACACGCCAGCCATTAATCTTTTAAAGAGACCAGAACTCAAATATAATTCCTTGGCCACACTATCGAACGATTTTCCTGATCTGCCAGTAGAAGTAATCGAAGAGGTAGAAATAGAGGTTAAATATGAAGGATATATAAAAAAGCAATTGGCCCAGGTTGAAAGATTTGAAAAACTAGAAAACCGTTCCTTAGGCAGTGACTATGACTATGAAAGTATTAAAGGACTTTCCCTGGAGGCTAGACAAAAGTTACAGAAGTTTAAACCTGCCTCAATTGGGCAGGCTTCCCGTATATCAGGTGTTAGCCCAGCGGATATATCCGTATTATTCATTTGGTTAGAGCAGGAAAAAAGAAAAGCTGCCGGGGGTGCGGATTAATTTGAATGAATTAACAGAAGCATTAAAAAAGGCCGCCGCAGAGATTGGTTTTACTTTAACAGAAGAACAGATTACTAGTTTTAAAAATTTTTATCTTCTACTAATAGAGTGGAATGAAAAAATAAACCTTACTGCCATCACTGAGCCTACGGAGGTGGCAGTAAAGCACTTCATTGATTCTTTAACCTGCTTAAAAACTGTGGAAATTCCCCCGGGGGCAAAAATAGTGGATATAGGTACCGGGGCAGGCTTTCCTGGCATTCCCTTGAAAATTTTCCGATCCGATTTAAATATAACCTTAATGGATTCCTTAAATAAGAGGGTAACCTTTTTAAATGAAGTAATTGCTAGATTAGGCCTTACAGACGTAAGGGCAGTGCATGATAGGGCTGAAGATTTTGGACAAAAAAAAGAGCATCGGGAAAAATATGATTATGTTATTTCAAGAGCAGTGGCAAGACTGGCAGTACTCTCAGAATATTGCCTTCCCTGTACGAGGGTCAATGGTTATTTTATCTCTCAAAAGGGCCCCGATATTGATGAGGAGCTTAAGGAGGCCAGTAAGGCCATAGAGGTTTTGGGTGGTGCACCGGCGGATATCCATAAATTACAATTACCTCTAATTGAAGATGGAAGATCCCTTGTAATTATTAAAAAAATTAAACCAACTCCCACCCACTATCCAAGAAAAGCAGGGACACCAGCAAAAAAGCCTGTTACCTAAACGAACCCCGGGAAACCCGGGGTTTCAATGTTTCACGTGAAACATTGAAAACTCTATATAATAGGGAACGATTTTACCGTTCCGTTCAGTGCAACACGAGCAATAACGGAAGAATCAGAATCATTCCTTACACAATTTCATAGACACGGCTAGACATCCTGTTTCTGGCTGTATTTTTTCATCAAGGAATAAAAAAACCACATTTTTCATAAAACCCATATGCTTTTTGATTATCCTTATAAACTTCCACCCCTAATTCCTTTCTTATTGATTTTGCTTTATTTATTAGTTCCGTACCAATTCCTTTTCCCTGATGCTTCGGGGAAATAAATAGTGCCCCAATATAGTTATCAATCAAAGAGATAAATCCTACTATTTTACCATTAACCTCTTTAACAAAGGTTTCTGCTATGGGCAGATATTTTTGTTCTACATTCTTTTTTTCTACTGCCCAAAAATCTTTGGAAATAAAATTATGGCTAATAATGGATGCATCAAACCATATTTGTATGATCGCTTGATCATCACTTTTTCTGTACTCCCTTATCATTTAATTTACCTACCTTTATATTCGTTTCTAAATTAAAAGACGTACTAAAAACAATTATATTGCTAAATAAATTGTAGTGAAAGACTACTGTAATTTCGCCTGAAGTTTTATTATACACTAACATGTTTCACGTGAAACATATCATGCATTATAACTTAGACAGACTTTGTTGTTTTGCTTTAGAAGGAAGAAAACGATCCCTTGTTGAATAAGAATATAGATTAAGACTTTGGGGGTGTTCGGTTGGGAAAGATTATTGCTATTGCTAATCAAAAGGGTGGGGTGGCAAAAACCACAACAGCAGTAAATGTGGGGGCTAGCCTTTCCATGATGGGAGAAACTGTTCTACTAGTAGATATTGACCCCCAGGGAAATGCCAGTAGTGGTTTAGGTATAGATAAAACAAGCCTTGAAAGATGTGTCTATGATGTTATAATAGATGATTTGCCACCAGAGAAAGCCATCGTTCATACGGGTATTAAATATTTAGACGTTCTACCCTCCACAATTCAATTGGCTGGTGCCGAGGTGGAAATGGTATCTTTGATAGCCAGGGAACAAATTTTAAAAAGAGCATTGACTCCATTAAAATATAAATACAACTATATTCTTATCGACTGCCCACCTTCCTTAGGACTTTTAACTTTAAATGCCTTAGCAGCGGCAGATTCTTTATTAATTCCTATCCAATGTGAATTTTATGCCTTAGAAGGGGTAGGCCAATTAATGAATACGGTACAATTGGTAAAAAAACATCTCAACCCTGATTTAGAAATTGAGGGTGTTTTATTAACGATGTTTGATGCAAGACTAAATTTATCAATTCAAGTTGTCGATGAAGTGAAAAAGGTATTTGGCACGAAAGTATTTAGAAATATTATCCCTAGGAATGTACGTTTAAGCGAAGCTCCTAGCCATGGTATACCTGTAGTGATATATGACCCTAAATCCAAAGGTTCAGAAGCTTACCAAGAATTAGCCAAGGAAGTGATGGGTATTGAGTAAAAAAAGAGGTTTAGGAAAAGGTCTACAGGCACTCATGCCAGTGGCACCCATTTCAAATTCAACTGAAAGTACAGACTCCCAAAGGGTGCTTAAAGAAATTAGGGTATCCGATATCAAACCAAATCCAAAACAACCAAGGCTGCGCATTGATCCGGAGCGGTTACAAGAATTAGCAAACTCTATAAAAGAATATGGTGTTGTACAACCAGTGGTTGTCCGAGCACAACCAGGTGGTGGTTACGAATTAATAGCTGGCGAACGAAGATGGCGAGCTTGTCAACAACTAGATTTAGAATATATTCCGGCGGTAATTCGTGAATATGGTGAATTACAGTCCGCTGCCATTGCCTTGATAGAAAATTTACAAAGGGAAAATTTAAACCCCTTGGAAGAAGCAACAGCCTATAAACGGTTAATGGATGAATTTCAGCTTACTCAGGAACAAGTATCACAAAGAGTGGGTAAAAGCAGACCGCAAATCACCAATATGATAAGACTATTAGCACTTCCTAATGAGATAAAGGTTAAATTAAGTACCGGTGAAATAACCATGGGCCATGCTAGACCTTTACTAAGTATAGAATCCAAGAATAAACAAATAGAACTATGTGAGCTTATAATAAAGAAACAATTATCCGTGCGTCAGATTGAAGAGATAGTAAAAAATTTACTAGAGGGAGAAAATAATAAGGAAAAACCTAAAAAAGAAAAGAATAGAGATCCCCAAATAGTGGATCTGGAAGATCAACTAAGAAACACCCTTGGAACAAAGGTACAGATTAAAACCAATAGGCATGGTGGCAAAATAGAGATAGACTATTATGATGAGGCAGATCTTACCAGGTTATTGGATTTACTTCTCAGTCAAGAGGAGTTAATGGCTTAATGTTTCACGTGAAACATTAAGCCATCATTAATTAGTGATCGATTAGTTATCCTAGAAATGGCCCTGGGCCATGAGTTGTGGACCTTAGGTTTTAAACCATCCTCTATGGTATCCTAAGCGGCAGCGAAGGGTATTTCTAACATTGAAAGGCTATCTTTAAGATTCTTCTCGCCCAGGATGACAAAGGGTTTTCATTCTCTGCCAGTGTTGCCGGTGGCATGGGGAACTATTTTGAAAAATAGGTGCTTAAGCCTGGGTGGCGAATCTTCTCTAAGCGGGAGGTTTTTAAGAATCTTTCACTTAGGGGAGGAGTATCAGGATAGTGACAGGCGGAGTATGTGTTTTCGTTTATCTTTTATGACCAATCATTGTAATTCGTCAGTAATTGTTTCACGTGAAACATCTTAGGGGGATAAAAATGACAGGTACAATTGTGAATGCTGCAGCAATTGTGGCGGGAACAGCGGTGGGTTTGTTACTCAGAAAAGGTATCAGTGAATCTGTCAAGGATACAGTAATGACAGGGATTGGATTGGCAGTTGCCTTAATTGGTTTTAAAATGGCCTTTAAAACAGAAAATGAGTTAATTGTTATATTAAGCCTGGTTGCTGGAGGCGTTCTGGGGGAACTATTAAATATTGAGGGTGGCTTAGCCAAGCTAGGTACCTTTTTGGAATCAAAGGTTGGTGGCGGCTCTGGTGAAGGGGAAATTGCCAAGGCCTTTGTAACCACAAGTCTGATTTATTGTGTAGGGGCCATGGGTATTATGGGTGCCCTAGAGGATGGACTGACTGGTAATGCCGCAACCCTCTATGCTAAATCATTATTGGATGGTATCTCTGCCATCGTATTTACCACCACCATGGGTTTTGGTGTGGTATTTTCATCTATTCCGGTGCTAATTTATCAGGGTAGCATAACACTGGCTGCCGGTGGCTTAAAGGCCCTTCTGACACCTTCCATGATAAATGAAATGACTGCAACCGGCGGTTTATTAATAGTCGGTATTGCTAGCAACATACTGGGTATTAAACCAATAAAAGTGGGTAACTTATTACCCGCAATTCTAATGGCGCTGTTATTTTCTTGGCTATGGCCAATGTTTAATATATAATTCTAAGGCTGGTTAGGTCAGACTTACTTATCGATCGTATAATTTTTTAGACCCAATATTAAAAAGGATTTAATTATTCAAAGTCGAATAAACAGGTGAATAAGTTAAGTGAAAAATAAGGGTGGGTTTAAATGAGACAAAAGGTTGCCATCATTACGGATAGTACCAGTGATTTAGATAAGGAAGTAGTTGAAAAATACAATATAAATGTCTTACCCTTAAAAGTAATATATTCTGAACAAGAGGAATACCTTGATCGGGTTAACATAGAACCACAGGAAATTTACGATCGTATGCCAGGCGAGGTTCCCTCTACATCTCTCCCTTCCCCTGCCAGTATCATTAGTTTATTTAAAAAATTAGAAGAGGAAGGTTTTACTCATATCATTTCCATTCATATATCCAGTGGGTTAAGTGGCACTTATAACGCTGTAAGGACCGTAGCCCGTGATTTTAAAAATATGGTTATTGAAGTTATAGATTCTAAGGCCTTATCGCTGGGTTTGGGAATCCCTGTGGTGGAGGCGGCCAAGACCTATGAAAGTACAATGAGTTTTGAAGCTGCTTTAAAGAAAGCAAAGGATATTATTAGTAATACTGAAATTTATTTTGTTGTTGGTACTCTTGATTATTTAAAAAAGGGTGGGCGTATTGGTTATGTAGCTGGAACAATTGGTGAAATTATGCAAATAAAGCCCATAATATCAATAAATGAAGAAGGAAAGTATTATACCTATGACAAAATAAGAGGTAGAAAAAAATCTTTACAAAGACTTTTTGAAATTAATAAAGAGATCATTAAAGCAAAAAACAAAAATACAATTGCCGTAATGCATGGCGGTGCCCCAGAGGAATCAAGGGAACTACTAGAAAAAATAAAAGATTTAACCCAGATCGTAAAAACCTATACGGGTCAAGTAGGTCCTGTGATCGGAGTTCATACGGGTCCCGGATTAATAGGGATATGTATTACCAGTATTCAATATTAATAGCATTATAGGTAAAGGCTAACCCATATCTAACGAACGTTTAGATTTTGGTCTGGCCTTAATTTTACCCTATTAAGGAAAATGTTACTGGTAGATATTTATTATTAGTTATAAATATCAAGAGAATAATAGAATTAATAATAATTTATTTTTAAAAAGGTAGGTTAAGTTACGTGAATGATGTCCTTCGTATTATTGAATTAAATGCTTCCTATATTATGATAGGTTTATCCTTATTAACGCTTATTTTATTAATAGCACAAATTAGGCTACAGAAAAGGTTTAGTGAGGTTTCCAAGAAATATAGACTGCTAACTCGTGGAGCATCGGGTGCAGACCTGGAAGAAATGTTACAAAAATATGCTGCTGATGTACTAAGGCTGGTTGAAAAAAAGGATGAGCTAATGCGTGAACATGAAATATTAAAAGAAGAAGTAGCACAATGTATTCATAATCCAGGGCTCATTCGATTTAATGCCTTTGATAATATGGGCAGTGATTTAAGTTTTTCTCTTGCCATGTTGGACCATAGGGGTGATGGTGTAGTTTTAACTGGTTTATATGGTAGGGATGAAACCAGAATTTATGCAAAACCCATTCGTAAGGGTACCTCAGATTATAGTTTGACCGAGGAAGAAAAAAAAGCAATTCAAAGGTCCATTGAAAAAAGTACATAAAAAACATTTTAAAGCCCACCTTATCAATAAGGGGGTTTTATTGGTTTTATCGGTTAAAATCACACAGAAAAATAAGTGGCTTTTATATCCCTAAAATAGCCCAAATACCTTTGTCATCCTTTGATGGTGCAGTTAACGGTGTGAAAGTCTGATGGAAAAACAAAACCCGAACTTAGCAGGAGGTTCGGGTTTTGTTAATTAGATATGAGGTTTTTATTAGACCATCTCTTATTAAATTTGCCAGTCTCATAACGATGTTTAAACGGGTATTTTGTAAAACTAAATATTCCATAAAACCGCCTACATTAACAACACCAGTAATGTGAAGTTGTCCCACAGCAGGCAAAGATTTATTTACACCGGCACCTGGTAATAAGGCACCGTCACCGATATTAACACAGCCAACGTTTTCCATGTGACCCAAACAAGCATCAATTGCAATGATGACTGAATCGGGATGGTTATTAGAAATCTGTTGAAGTTTATCGGCCATATTGCTGGCGTGAACAGGGTCATCCAGTGTTCCGTAGACGGTAAAGCCGTGTCCTGGAATATTGGTCAATTTAGTACCAACCAGTGGACCCAGGCAATCACCAGTGGAACGGTCGGTTCCTATACAAACGATAACCACTTCACAATCGCTATTTACGCCACAGCCCTTAAGTCTATTGGTTAGATCCATACTAAAGATATCAACAGCGAAGGCATCCTCGGCATTTATTCTGGTTTTTTGAGGTACAACTGATTGAGGCTGGATATTATTTAAATTCACTGACATAAAAATCACGTCCCTTCAAAAGCAAACCTAGTATAATTATTCCCCGCTAACCACTTATTTATTCAATAAACAAAAAATAACCATCAGCCTTCAGCTAAAGAGTAAAGGTCTTTAGTTTTCAGTTAAACCTACAGATGGGGTACTAGATGTTCGGCTTGACGAACATCAATAAATACCCCACCGTGGCGGATGGCTATAAAAATTTTAGTTCATCCCCCTTAAAAAATAGCATAGATATTTAGGAAGCCTCCTAGGCCGATTGTTTTCTAAATCTTATTCGTAATATTAGGGGGGTATTCATGATAAACAAATCAAATATTCGTTTAATAGTAGGGCTAGTGGCTACTTATATGGGGTCAATTATTGGGGCGGGGTTTGCCTCGGGTCAAGAAATATTGCAATTTTTTATTTTGTTTGGTTATAAAGGTCTTCTAGGCGTCATGGTTGCCACTGTTTTCTTTGTATATTTGGGAGCCTTGATTTTACATTTGAGTGTCCAATTACGTACAGGTAACTATCAAGAATTATTGGGCTATTTGCTTGGTCCCTGGGCAGGGAAATTTATGGACCTTATCAGTATTTTTATGCTGGTGGCTGGCTTAGGTATTATGTTATCCGGAACGGGTGCCGTAGTTAAGGAGTACCTTGGATTACCTGAGTGGATGGGTATTGGTTCAGCCGTCTTGGTTATCTTTCTAGTTATATTACGTGGCTTAAAGGGGCTGCTTTCCATCAATATAATCCTTGTGCCGTTAAAATTAGCAGCTGTATGTCTAATAGCAAGTCTTGCCCTTGGCCATAAAGGATTACCTCAGGAACTGCCTTATGTTCACTATCATGGGGTTGGAGGTCACTGGTTGTTAGCCAGTATTCTTTATGTATCATTTAATATGATCGTGCCTTTGGCTGTTTTATCTACTATGGGACGATCCATAACAGCAAAAACAGGAATTTGGGCAGGGATAATTGGGGGTATCGGCCTGGGTTTCGCAGTGGCCATGGTAACATTGGGCGGGTTGGCCTTTTATCCTGAAATAATAAACTATGAGGTTCCTTTGCTTTATATGGCTTCCTGTATTGGTAACATCCTAAAGCCGGTTTTTGCATTATTAATTTGGGTAGCCATGCTAACCACAGCCATAGCCAATGCCCATGGCTTTGCCAGTCGGTTTGCCCCTCAAGGCGGCAAACTTTATAGTTTTTATGGAATGGCCTGTTGCTTGATCGTATTACCCCTTACCTATTTTGACTTTTCATTTCTCGTTCGAGTGTTGTACCCTATCTTTGGCTATGCCGGACTTGTTTTATTTGCCGCACTTTTAATTGTTCCAATTATAAAGACCAGAAAGCAGAGAATTAGCTAAGCAGGATTATGCTTAAGCAACATCGAAAAAATGGAAGGGTAGTTTTCTAACAGTCAATCACCTGGAGGTGTAAAAAATTAATTGGCTTGATTATGTTTTTATTATCTTTTTGATTATTTCAGGCCTGAGTGGTCTATTCAACGGGATGCTCAAAGCTTTTATAAAATTAGCATCCTTGGTGGTAGCATTTTATGCGGCCATTACCTATCACCAAAGTGTTGCCTTATGGTTAGCTGATCAGTGGGGCCTGGCAGATGCCCTGGCTCAAATGATCAAACCCCTGGTAAAATTACCAGGCGCTTTGAATAGCCCGGAAATATTAAAAATGCCAGTTGATATTCTACAAAAAATAAGCAGTGAAATTCAATTACCCAGTCAATGGAGCCAAATAATTGCTCAACTGGGTCAGTTTGGTCCTAACGAAACCGTGGGACATGCTTTGAATTTAATGTTAGCCCAGGGTATCTTAAAAATAATAGCCTTTATTGGGATATATATTATTGTGAAAACAATTATCGGCATAATCGCTTGGCTGCTGGGAATTATCATGCCCTTTAGCCCACTGGGACCCCTGGATAAGTTAGGTGGTTTATTGTTGGGTTTAACCTGTGGGGCTATTGCAATTGTTGTTATCATCAGTATATTAATCCCCCTGCAAGGCCCCGTATTTTTATTTGGCGGATCAGAGGGTTTATTGAGCACCTTGGCCCAGGGAATTGAACAATCCATTTTCGTCCAGAGGCTAGGTCCGATGATAAAAAAATTAAATTGGTACCCAAACCTACTGCCGGACATTAGTAATCAATTTTTATTTAAGTACATCCCAAAGGGACCAGGCACTCAGATATAATTTTTTTAGTACAGGATAAAATAAACTAAACTAAACTGCCATAACCTAGCTGATAAAAATACTATCCTGAAAAATGGCCATGGGCTTTTACCGCTCAGATGGCAAAGGGTTTTAACCCTCTGCTGCTGCCACCCGTGGCCTGGGTAACGAATTAAAGGAGAATTTTACATGAATATAAAACCAGAAGATCTTATATACAATCGTAAAAATGTCTGGAAACAGGTTAATGCTGAAACAGCCCAACAAATTTTTAATTTCTCGGAAGGATATAAACAATTCATTTCAAATTCCAAGACTGAAAGAGCCTGTGTAAGTCAAATTATAAATATGGCACAAATAAGGGGTTTTATCCCAATTCAACAATGCCAGGCGTTGAAGCCAGGCGATAAAGTGATTATTAGCAGTAAAGGAAAGGTTGTGGCATTGGCTGTTATCGGTCAGCAGGGTTTAGACCGGGGCCTTAGCCTAATCGGTTCCCATACCGATGCACCAAGGCTGGACCTTAAACCACATCCTTTATTCCAAGACCAAGAATTAGCTCTTTTTAAGACCCATTACTATGGTGGTATTAAAAAATATCAGTGGTTAGCAGTTCCTTTAGCACTACATGGCGTTATCTATAAATCAGATGGCCAGGTTGTTGATATTTCTATTGGTGAAGAACCGAACGACCCGATATTTACCATCTCAGATCTCCTGCCTCATTTGGCTAAGGATCAAATGGTAAAGAAATTAACGGAGGCCGTTGAAGGGGAACAATTAAACATATTAATTGGTGGTGTATCACTTCCTGGGGGAGGAAAGGACAACTCCGTTAAGTTAAATATTCTAAAATTATTATATGAGACTTATGGTATTACTGAGGAGGATTTTGTAAGTGCGGAATTGGAATTGGTACCGGCAGGACCTGCCCGTGATCTTGGCTTAGATCGCAGCATGATCGGTGCCTATGGACAGGATGATCGGGTTTGTGTTTATACCTCCTTACAGGCAATATTAGAAATAAATAACCCCAATCGGACAGCCGTAGCATTGTTTGTTGATAAAGAGGAAGTTGGCAGTAATGGCAATACGGGGATGATGGGCCGCTTTTTACAAAATACCATCAGTGAAATGGGTATGAGATTGTATCCCGCTTTTAATGAATTTGCTTTATATAGGGTTTTTGAAAAATCCATTGCCCTTTCCGCAGATGTTACAGCAGCCATGGATCCAAATTATGAAGGAGTACTGGAAAAAATGAATGCCGCCAGATTAGGCGGCGGGGTGGCCTTAACCAAATATACCGGAGTAAAGGGAAAGTATCATACCAATGATGCCAATGCCGAATATGTTGCCTTTATCCGAAAAATGTTAAATCAACATGATATTATATGGCAAACAGGTGAACTGGGTAAAGTAGATCAGGGGGGCGGAGGAACCATTGCTTATATCATAGCCGAACTGGGTTTTGAAGTGATTGACTGTGGTGTACCTCTGTTGTCTATGCATTCACCGTTGGAAATTGCCAGCAAAGCCGATGTCTTTGAATGCTATAGAACTTATAAAAATTTCTTTATGGTCTAAAGACTAGTTTTAAATCATTTAAACAGAAGGGAAGTTTCATGGAGTTTGATATTATAAAGGACTGGGTAATCAATCTTTTTACAATTGAAGATATACAAAGGGCATTTACAACCACCTTGAGGATTATTGCCACCTTAATACTGGCCAAGATTATGATATCCTTTGGCAGCCAGGTCACGGATAGGCTGTTTACAAATAGGTCGGGTAAGTATATTGGCGATAACAGGGCCCAGACTTTAGCCGGACTGCTCAAAAGTGTTCTCCGTTATGTTGTATACTTCGTGGCAACGATGTCAATTATTGAGCTCTTTATTCCCAATGCAGCCAAAACAATACTGGCAGGTGCCGGCATATTGGGTCTGGCTGTGGGTTTTGGGGCCCAAAACCTGGTACGGGATATTATAACTGGTTTCTTTATTTTATTTGAAGATCAGTATTCTGTGGGGGAGTATGTTACCATAGCCGATGTTACGGGTACTGTGGAGGAAATAGGCATGAGGGTTACCAAAGTAAGGGAAACAGGTGGCCAACTCCACATCATTCCCAATGGTATGATTAGTCAAGTTGCTAATTATAATCGTGGCAGCATGTTAGCAGTGGTTGAAATTGGTATCCCCTACGAAGAAAATATCGATAGAGTAATTGACCTATTAAAGGCCATGAGTGCGGTATTTGCTAAAACCTGGACAGAAGATTTAGTAGAGGGACCAGATATTGTAGGAGTTGTCAGGTTTGGCGAGTCAGATGTGGTCATTCGTATTACTGCTAAAACCAAACCCATGCGTCAGTGGGAGATTGAACGCCAGTTAAGGAAAAGCATTAAGGAAGTATTTGATCAAGAGGGAATTCAAATTCCCTACCCACGGCGGGTATTAGTTAACACTGCTGGAGGTGATACTGTTGCATAAGTATCAGGTGGGAGATGTGGTACGAACCCGTAAGGCCCATCCCTGTGGTGGGGATACCTGGGAGATCATGAGGACCGGTGTGGATTTTCGTATCAAGTGTCAGAAATGTGGCCGGATTCTCTTGTTACCAAGGCCTAAATTTGAAAAAAGTGTAAAAGCTGTTATTAGTGATTCAGGTGACTGAAAATTTCCCCGTTCAACCTCTTGCCCTTTATATTTAATGGTGATATAATTTTACAGTGCCTTTTAAAGGCTTGTTTTCCACCCTGCTCTATCAAGGGGTAGAGCCGTTAGTCCGTGGGGAGGAGGTGAACTATTGTGCGCAACTACGAAGTATTGTACATCATTAAACCCGATGTTGAAGAGGAAAAAGTAACTGCATTGGTAGAAAAATTTAAGACTCTTGTAGAAGAAAAGGGCGCCGAAGTTACTAAACTTGATAAATGGGGTAAGCGTCGCTTAGCCTATGAAATCAACAAGATAAAAGACGGCATCTATGTCTTAATGCAGTTTAAAGCAGAGCCTGCAGCTGCTGCTGAACTTGACAGGGTTATGAAAATTAATGATGATATGGTTCGTCACATGATCGTTCGCGAAGGCGAATAATAAATGGATAGAACAAACCCAAGGCGGTGTTTATAATGCTCAATAGAATTATCTTGATTGGGCGTCTGACCCGGGATCCAGAACTACGCTATACCACAAATGGTATTGCTGTGGCACACATGACAATAGCAGTTGATCGCCCGCAATTTAATAGAGATAGGGAAAAAGAAACGGATTTTATTGATATCGTTGTCTGGCAAAAACAGGCTGAAACCTGTGCCAACAATTTGGGCAAAGGCCGTTTGATTGCTGTGGAAGGTCGTTTGCAGATCCGTTCCTATGATGACAAACAAGGTATTAGACGTAAAGTTTCTGAAGTTGTGGCAGACGCTATTCGTTTTCTTGATTGGCCCAAAGACCGGGAAAATCAGGGTGGCGGGCAGTATGATAGTGGTAATACCAGTGGTTTTGGTAGTGAAATTAGCTTTAACGGAGATGACATACCGTTCTAGGGTTAGACTGAGTAAGGCCAGTACCCGTATAAGGAGGGAAAACTGTGAAACGTGAACGTGGACGTAGAGGTAGAAAACGCGTTTGTAGCTTTTGTGTAGACAAAGCGGTAGCCATTGACTATAAAGAAACTTCCAAGCTAAGAAAGTACGTTACCGAGCGTGGTAAAATTTTGCCCCGTCGTATTTCCGGTAACTGTGCTCATCACCAACGCATGTTGACCAGTGCTATTAAAAGGTCCCGTAACATTGCTTTATTGCCTTTTAGCACAGAAGCATAAGATATTAAAGGATGGGGAATTTTCCTCATCCTTTTTAATTTAGCATTAGCCGATGGCATGGTTTAAAATTAACAAATCGCTAAGGTTTAAAGGCTAAAAACTTATCCCTGGATTAGCAGTTTTTCTGTGTATATAGTAAGATAGGTATCAATGGATCGGTTAACCTTCGCCCGGAACGTCTTTTTTAACCATTGCCCCCAACAAATAACACGGGGTAAAGGCAGGAAATACGGGTTATACCAGCGAATCTTTAGTTGTTTTAAGAAAGAAGAGGTGAACATTTTTTGGCTTCCCCTAAAGATACTCGGGCCCTTGTGGATGGTGCCCTTATGGCAGGTATGACAGCAATGCTGGGTTTATTGGGGATGTTTATACCCCCATTTTTTTTAGTCATCGGTATTTTAATGCCATTGCCATTGGCAGTACTAGTAGTACGAAGGGACTTAAAGATAGCTGTTTTATCACTGGTGGTTACGGGTCTTTTAATGATGATGCTTTACCCAGACCCTTTGCAAGTACTCGTGATGTTTATTCAATTTGGACCTTTGGGCCTGGTGCTGGGCTTTTTATATAAAAATTATGTTTCCCCTGGTCATGCCCTAATAACGGCAACTTTGGTCTCCGTCATAGCATCAATTTTGGTTATTTCGCTAAGTGTTTTGGTAACGGGATTAAACTTAGAGTTTATTCAAGCAGCCATAAATGAATCATTAAATAAAATTTTTACCATGTACCAAGAAGCTGGTTACCCCGTACCCACAGAACAACAAGAATTTATGAGAACAAGCTTAAAGACTTCTATTTTACTGTTGCCGGCTGCCTACCTTATTTTTGCGGTATTTTCCACTGCCCTTACCTACATTGTAGGTGCTAAGGTCTTAAAAAGACTTAACTACCGAGTTAATAAGCTGCCGCCCTTTAGTCAATGGAGGTTGCCCTGGTATGCTATTTGGGGTGTTATCCTCGGATTGATTTTTTTATTGGCCGGCGATAATTTCAATCTGCCAGCGGTTAAAATAATAGGCCAAAATTTATTAACCATCTTTGGATTTGCCTTTTTTATCATTGGTGTGTCAGTGGTAGCTTTTTATTTTAAAAAATTAACTTTTTCCAAACCCTTTAAAACAATTCTTTTGGTGTTGTTAATCTTGTACATTAGTATTATGTATATGGCAATTATCTTACTGGGCTTATTTGATACAATCTTAAACCTTCGACGCCCAATGTTCAAAAAAAATACGGAATGATTATGAGAATTTATACATTCTGATAGTAAAATAAAGGAGGACTCTCAAATGCAGGTAGTTTTATTGCAAGATGTAAATAAGCTTGGCAAAAAAGGTGATATCGTTAATGTTTCGGAGGGCTATGCCAGAAACTTTTTATACCCCAAAAACTTTGCGGCACCTGCCACTGAAAGTAAATTAAAAGAATTAAAAACCCAAAAGCAAAACCAGGCTGCCAAGAAACAAAAGGAAGAAGAAGAGGCTAAGGCCTTGGCAACTCAGATCAGCGGTTTAACCGTTGTATTAAAAGTCAAAGTAGGGGAAGCAGGTCGCCTTTTTGGAGCAATTAGCAATAAAGATGTTGCTGATGGTCTAAAGGAACAACATAATTATACAATTGATAAAAAGAAGATCACGTTAAAAGAACCCATCAAAAGCTTAGGCACTTATACCATTACAATTAAAATCCATCCCGTAGCCCATGCTGACATTCATGTTGAAGTAGTGGCTGTGGAATAATTTTTCAAGAACCGGGACAGGATCAGGCGTTTGAAAGGAGCAACCATCATGAAAGTTTTCCTCGAAAGGTTCAAGAGCAGCACCAATGATCAAGGATCCAAACAATTTGTTGACCAGGAGGATAAATTACAACGGCAGGTTACCGCCATATATAATTTGTTAAGCCAACTACATGGTTCTGACAAACTCGTACTCCGTGCCGGCAAGTTAGAAGCCTTACCCTTGATGCGTTCCGAAAAAATAGAGGAAAGAGTACTTGCTTTACAAAAGCTAGTATTTGAAGATCCAACATACGAAACATTGCCTACCATTGAAGAGATCCCGGCTATCCTAGAGTCATTGCAGGACGAAATCGCTGATACCATTGCCCGCCGTACCGTAGAGGATGAGCTAGAAAAAAAGATCGGTGAAAAGATGAATCAGCGTCACGAGGATTATATTCGTGAAATTAAAATGCAGATCATTAAAGAAGATACAGGACCGGAAAATGCCCAAACTTTAAAAAAATTAGCTATCTTGGAAAAGCTTGATTCAAAAAAACTGGCCACATCGGCTATGGAGATTCTCAGACCAGAAAGCTTTTCCGAGATAGTGGGTCAGGAACGGGCAGTGAAAGCACTTTTAGCCAAACTTACCTCCCCCTTTCCCCAGCATATAATACTATATGGCCCTCCGGGTGTGGGCAAAACAACGGCTGCTCGCCTAGCCTTGGAAGTGGCCAAGGGGATAAAGGGAGCACCCTTTGCCAAGGATGCACCCTTTGTGGAGGTGGATGGTACAACCCTTCGCTGGGACCCACGGGAGGTTACCAATCCTTTACTGGGATCGGTGCATGACCCTATCTATCAAGGTGCCCGTCGGGATTTGGCTGAGACGGGTGTGCCAGAACCAAAGCTGGGCTTAGTCACCGATGCCCATGGTGGAGTATTATTTATTGATGAAGTGGGTGAATTGGATTACAGCCTGCAAAATAAGCTGTTGAAGGTATTAGAAGATAAAAGAGTTTTTTTTGATTCTGCCTATTATGATCCCAATGATGTCAATGTGCCAAAATATATTAAAAAGATATTTGAAGACGGTGCACCAGCGGACTTTACTTTAATCGGGGCAACCACCCGGGACCCAGAGGATATTAATCCCGCTGTTCGTTCACGTTGCGCAGAAGTTTTCTTCGAGCCACTCACCCCTTCTGCCATTCAAAATATTATTAAGCAATCGGCGAAGAAATTGAATGTAATAATAGACCAACAAATACCCGAAGTGATTTCCGAATATACGATTGAAGGTAGAAAGGCCATTAATATTTTGGCCGATGCCTATGGCTTAGCTTGTTTCCGCCAACATCATGAACAACCTGAGAAGCCAATTCATATTACAACCCAGGATGTTTATGAAGTGGTTCAGGTTAGTCGATTAACACCCTATGTGACGAAAAAAGCCACGGATGAAAAGGAAGTTGGCAAAATATTTGGCTTAGGGGTAGCTGGGTTCCTTGGTTCCGTTTTGGAGATTGAGGCTGTGGCCTTTCCGGCACGCAATCCCTCCCAGGGAAATATTCGTTTTAATGATACGGCGGGCAGCATGGCTAAGGATTCCGTATTTAATGCCGCCTCTGTGATCCGTAAAATTACGGGTGAAGATATTGGTGACTATGATATTCATGTAAATATCGTGGGTGGCGGACGCATTGACGGTCCTTCTGCCGGTGTGGCCATCATGCTGGCTATGTTAAGTGCCATTCAAAATAAGCCTATTCTCCAAGATATTGCGGTGACTGGCGAGTTGTCTATTCAGGGAAAAGTTCGCGCAGTTGGTGGTGTCTTTGAAAAAATTTATGGTGCCAAGCAGGCAGGTATTAAGAGGGTCTTTATTCCCAAGGAAAACAGCAAAGATGTACCCTTGGATTTAAAAGGAATTGAAGTAAAATGTGTCCAGAGCGTGGAAGAGATATTGGAGTATATTTTGACCGAGGATAATAAAGCTTGGAAAGCTAGTTAATTGACGAGGTATTTGGCTGACGGCTGATGGCTGACAGCTGTGACCAAGAGGTGTGCTATGCTAGAAAGAGTACCGCCACAGAATATAGAAGCAGAACAATCGGTACTGGGAGCGATGCTCCTGGAGAGGGAAGCCATATTTCGTGTAATGGAATTCCTCAAACCCGAGGACTTTTATCGCGACAGCCATCGGATCATCTATGAAGTTATTCTGGAATTGGCAGAAACAGGCCAACCAGTAGACCTCATTACCGTGACAAATTCGTTGAGGGACAAGGGTGAGTTAGAAAAAATTGGGGGCGTTACCTATGTGGCCACCCTGGCAAACCTTGTCCCCACAGCAGCCAATGCAGAATACTACGCCCGTATTGTAGAGGAAAAGGCCCTTTCCCGGGCCTTAATCTCTGTTACCACCCGTATTTCTGCCAGGGGTTATGAAGGCTCGGAAAATCCAGATGAACTGTTAGATGAAGCCGAGCGGTCTATTTTAGAACTGGCCCAACGTCGCAGTACAGATAGTTTTATCCCGATTAAAGATATTTTAATTAAGACCTTTGAGGATATTGAACATGTCTACAATAATAGGGGAAAGATTACCGGTGTACCAACTGGTTTTATTGAACTGGATAACATGACCAACGGTTTTCAGCCGGGTGATTTAGCCATCCTGGCTGCCCGCCCAAGTATGGGTAAAACTGCCCTTGCCATTCTCTGTGGTCAATATGCTGCCTTAAAACATCAAATACCTGTGGCTATCTTTAGCTTAGAAATGTCCAAGGAGCAGCTAGTACAACGGATGTTGTGTTCGGAGGCCATGGTAGATGCCCATAAGGTTCGTACAGGGAATATCGCCGATGAGGATTGGAGTAAATTAAGTGAAGCAGCCAGGCACTTGTCCCGGGCACCCATCTATTTAGATGATACAGGTGCGGCCACGGTAAGGGAAGTAAGATCCAAATGCAGGAGATTAAAGGTTGAAAAGGGACTTGGCCTGGTTGTTATTGACTACCTACAGTTAATGTCCGGCGGCAAACGTATAGAAAACAGACAACAAGAAATCGCGGACATATCTAGGAAATTAAAGGGCCTGGCCAAAGAGCTGCATGTGCCGGTATTGGCACTCTCGCAGTTAAGCCGTGCAGTGGAAAGTCGTACAGATAAGCGGCCCATGATGTCCGATTTGCGTGAAAGTGGCAGTATTGAGCAGGATGCAGACATTATTATGTTTATTTATCGGGATGAGTATTACAACCCTGACTCGGAAAAGAAAGGAATCGCAGAAATTATTATAGCTAAGCAGCGGAATGGTTCGGTGGGTAGTGTCGAGTTAGGATTTTTTAGGGAGTTTGTAAAATTTGTTAACTTGGCCAAAAGAGAGTAATGAATGGGAGTTCGATATTATTTACAGAATTTTTCTAATGAATATTGTATTATCCTCCGTTGGGATGTTGACAAGATGCTTAAACTGATTTAGTATAATCCTGTTTGGAAATGTTTGCTTATTATAATATATACTTAACGCTGGAGGAACTTTTTAACGCTCAAATGGATAACTTTTTAAGTTTCTATTTGGGTTATTTTTATTCCAGCGGGCAAAATAACCCAAATAATTAAGATAAAAGCCTATTGTTATAGTTAGTGAATAAAAGTTCTTATAGAATATTCCGTTTTATATTGGTAAAAAGCAATGGGTTCAGGAGGTGTGCTTGTGTCAACAGTAGTGATTATCGGTGCCCAATGGGGTGACGAAGGGAAAGGAAAAATCACAGATTTTTTAGCTGAAAAAGCAGATATTGTTGTGCGCTACCAAGGTGGCAATAATGCCGGACACACTGTGGTGGTGGACGATGGTGAATTTAAACTTCATCTCATTCCATCCGGTATTTTACATCCAGAAAAACTATGTGTTATAGGTAATGGGGTTGTTATTGACCCTAAAGTATTAAAAGAAGAGCTTGATTCCCTGGCAGAACGGGGTGTCCCAATTGCTAAATTATGTGTTAGCCAACGTGCCCACATAATCATGCCTTATCATCGCCAACTGGATGCAGTGGAGGAAGAACAAAAGGGTGCAGACAAGATTGGCACAACGAAGAGAGGCATTGGACCTACCTATACGGATAAGGCCTCCCGGGTTGGCATAAGGGTAGTGGATCTTATCGACAAAGAAGAGTTCCCCAAGATACTTAAGAAAAATATTGATTGCAAAAATGATATCTTTGAAAAGCTACATAATACCAAAGGTTTTCAATATGAAGAGGTATTGGCTGAATATCAAGGCTATGCAGAAATGCTTGAACCAATGGCAGAAGATGTTTCATTGCTGGTACACAATGCGATTAAAGAAGGAAAGAATGTACTGTTTGAAGGTGCCCAGGGAACATTGCTAGACCTGGATCATGGTACCTATCCCTATGTAACCTCCTCTCACCCCACAGCCGCCGCTGCTTGTTTGGGTAGTGGAATTGGACCTTCGAAAATTAATCGTGCCCTTGGTATTGTTAAGGCCTATACAACCCGTGTTGGAGAAGGCCCTTTCCCCACTGAACTAAATGATGCATTGGGTGAAGAAATTAGGAAAAACGGCAATGAATACGGGACCACCACAGGCCGCCCCCGTCGTTGTGGTTGGTTTGATGCTGTCATCGTGCGTTACGCCGCCCGTATCAGCGGCTTAGACAGTCTGGCTATCACCAAACTGGATGTCCTTTCTGGCCTGCCAGTAATAAAACTTTGCTCAGGTTATCGCTACAAGGGGGATATCATTCGTGAATTCCCAGCCTCCCTCAAGGAACTAGCAAAGTGTGAGCCGGTATACGAAGAATTCCCTGGTTGGACGGAGGATATTTCTCAGGTAACCCGTTATGAGGAACTGCCAGAGAATGCTAAACGTTACTTAGAACGTATCATTGAGTTAACCGAGGTTAAGATTTCACTAATAAGCGTTGGCGTAAAACGCAGCCAAACCATTATCATGGAAGACTTATTTGAGTAAATACGATGGGCCCTTCGGGGCCCATGCTCTCCCAGACCTTAAACAAATCCTAACAACTATGTTAATAAATTAAGGACAAGTTTTAAAATTAAAATTGTTGACATATGGGGGATTTATGCTGTAATATATCACATGTGAGGTTTGCCGCAGCAAAATATAGGATCCATTAGCTCAGTTGGTAGAGCACCTGACTTTTAATCAGGGTGTCCCGCGTTCGAGTCGCGGATGGATCACCATAATGAGAAGTTAGAAGTGAGAGGTTGGAAGTGGGAAACAAAATATTGGATTACAATCTCCAAGGATATAGGGTTTTTCACCTCCAACCTCTCATCTCTCACCTCTAAATTGGCCCCTTGGTCAAGTGGTCTAAGACACCGCCCTTTCACGGCGGTAACACGGGTTCGAATCCCGTAGGGGTCACCACAATAATAGGATCCATTAGCTCAGTTGGTAGAGCACCTGACTTTTAATCAGGGTGTCCCGCGTTCGAGTCGCGGATGGATCACCAGCTGAGAAGCGAGAAGTGAGAGGTTGGAAGTGGGAAAAAAGCATCGGAACGGTGCAATTCTCGGGCATATTTTCTCACCTCCAACTTCTCACCTCTCACATCTCAAACGGCCCCTTGGTCAAGTGGTCTAAGACACCGCCCTTTCACGGCGGTAACACGGGTTCGAATCCCGTAGGGGTCACCACATTTATAAAATCTAAGGCTGATGCCTTTAAGTTAAGACTTGGCTAAGCCAGGTTTTTCTAATGTTTACAGGCTTTTGTTAATTGGATATACTTATAACATAGGCGGATGTAGCTCAATGGTAGAGCATCAGCTTCCCAAGCTGAGGGTTGCGAGTTCGAGTCTCGTCATCCGCTCCAGTAAAATCAAGGCCTCCGAGGATTTACTTAATCCTTTGGAGGCCTTTTTGGTGTCCATTTGGTGACCGACCACCTTCCGTGCACCATTGGTGCCCAACTTAGCATGACCTAGAAGTTCTTGAATTACCTTCATGTCTTCCCCTAATATCGGCAATCTACTAGCAAAGGTATACCTAATGAATAGATTTAACGCAAAAAACAACAACAGCAGATAATGATTATAAAGAAGATGAAGAAGAAGAAGAAACAACAGCAGATGGGTAAAAAACCACCAGCGCCAAGAGCGCTAAAATCCAATGCCATGATATCAACTCCTTTTTACCAATTTATTCAACCAACCCGATTTTGACACAAAATATTCCAGAGATATTGCAAATTGGTGGGTTCGTTAAGGCTTATAGGTATTCGTCTAAGTCAACACGAACAATACTCACAAAACCGTTTTCATATTCATCGGCAACTGAAATTAATATCCGAGGCTTTACGAAATTGGCGATTGTTTTCTACGGAATATAGCAGCCAGCCGGAAGCTGCATCAATGGCCATATCAACAGCCTCTGACAGGGTGTCTCCTTCAGTAACATAACCAGGTAGGTCAGGGCTACAGTATAACCACCTTCTTCACAAGGGTAAAAGCAAGCGGGATAAATTAATTTCAAGAGAGATCGGGCCGCCAACTATGAAGGGTGGGAGTAAGAGCAACCGCAAGAAGTCACCTAAAAATGATAATCGATATAAATGTTCGAAGGACTGAAAGATTGTCTTTACAATTAATCAATAGGTAATTACAATAAATACATGCTAGGGGTGCCTAAGTGGCTGAGAGGAGACCCACTCCAACCCTCGAACCTGATGTGGCTAATACCACCGTAGGGAAGCTTTTAGGTGTTTATTTGAGAAGCTTACTTTCGGGTAAGCTTCTTTTTTTGACTAGAAGCATCATCACGAGCTTGGTTAAGCCCTAAAATGCAAGGAGAGAAAGGAAATGAGAAAATGATTTATTCTACCCAAATGGATGCTGCCAAAAAAGGTTTAATTACAAATCAAATGCGGGCCGTAGCCCAAAAAGAAAATGTGGAGCCGGAAACCTTACGTTCACTTGTGGCTGCTGGCAAGGTCGTTATTCCTGCTAACAAAAATCACACAAATCTTGATTGCGAAGGGGTTGGCCAGGGTCTAAGCACCAAAATTAATGTCAATCTGGGTGTTTCAAAAGATTGTTATGATATTGATCTGGAATTGGAGAAGGCCAGAAGAGCGATAGAGTTAAAAGCTAATGCTATTATGGATTTAAGCTGTTATGGGAAGACACAGGAGTTTAGGCAGAAACTCATTGAGTTGTCGCCTGTTATGATTGGTACAGTACCAATGTATGATGCAGTGGGTATGCTGGATAAGGACTTAAAGGATATTACCGTAGATGAATTCTTTTCGGTTGTAGAAAAGCATGCCGAAGATGGTGTGGATTTCATGACGATTCATTGCGGAATGAATAAGGCAACTGCTGAAAGAGTGAAAAGAAATAAAAGACTAACCAATATTGTTTCCCGTGGTGGATCACTGCTTTTTGCTTGGATGGAACTTAACAATCAAGAGAACCCTTTCTACGAATATTATGACCGACTACTTGATATTTGCGAAAAATACGACATAACTTTAAGTTTAGGGGATGCCTGCCGCCCTGGATCCCTAAAGGACTCAACGGATCCTGCACAAATCGAAGAATTAATTACCCTTGGTGAGTTAACGAAACGAGCCTGGGCCAGAAACGTGCAGGTTATGATAGAGGGTCCGGGACATATGGCATTAAACGAAATTGCCGCTAACGTTTTATTAGAGAAAAAACTGTGCCATGGTGCACCCTTCTATGTTCTAGGGCCCATTGTAACCGACATTGCACCAGGCTATGACCATATTACCAGTGCCATTGGCGGGGCAATAGCTGCTGCCAATGGTGCAGATTTCCTGTGCTTTGTTACTCCTGCCGAACATCTTCGCCTGCCAAATTTGGACGATATGAAAGAAGGTATTGTTGCAGCACGGATTGCGGCACATGCCGCAGATATTGCCAAAGGAATCCCCAATGCACGCAAGTGGGACAATGCAATGAGTGCGGCTCGAGCTGACGTTGATTTTACCCGGATGATTTCCTTAGCCATCGACCCGGCTAAAGCCAGAAAATACAGGGAAGAATCCAAACCTGAGTGTGAGGATACCTGTACCATGTGTGGGAAAATGTGTCCTATGAAAAATATGAAGAAAATATTAAATGGTGATGATATAAGCGTTATATAATGACTCGTCCGGCTTCAATTAGAACGGTCAAATTTTCTTTGGCCGTTGCCTAGGGGTTCCCTACTTAACACCAAGTTTTTCTTGCCTTGGACAATCTAGGTGCCTTATAATTGAATGCGGAAAGGGGATGAGAGACTTATGAAACACATTAAGACCTTAAATAAGAACTCTTTAAAAGCAACTCTAAAAACCGGCGGTTGCGGAGAATGTGCTACTTCTTGCCAATCTGCTTGCAAAACCTCTTGCACGGTAGGCAACCAAGTATGTGCTAAGCAGGCCTAAACATTCAGAGGGATACCGCAAAAAACAACCTTGTCTCCTTGGGATCCTTTTCCCTCTGGGGATAAGGTAATTTTTTTCACTATCTGAATATAAGATTTTAAGGATGGTCGTATAAGAAAAGCGGAGACTCGCGCGATAGGCTCTTGCCTGTGACTTTTAGGGTATGGCGCACCCTTAAGGGCATAAACAAGCCAAGCTTTTCTAAGGAGGATTTTTTATGATACATAAGTTTGAATTTGATGGTGTACAGATCGTATTGGATGTGCACAGCGGTTCTGTGCATGTAGTAGATCAACTGGTTTGGGATACCCTCGGGGATTACCAACTGCTTTCAGAGGAAGAAATTAAACAAAGGTTTTCAGATAGATATACACTTGGCGAAATTGAACAAGCGCTGGGGGAAATAAAGTCGCTGGTGGAGGAAGGTCTTTTATTTAGTACAGACCCCCATCAGGAAGGTTATCAGCCGAGGAGAGATGGTGTTGTTAAAGCCCTTTGCCTTCATGCCGCCCATGATTGCAACTTGCGCTGTAAATATTGCTTTGCCGGTGAAGGCAAATTTGGTGGTCCAACTGGCTTGTTATCGGAGGAGACTGGTCGTGCGGCCATTGATTTTCTTATTCAACAATCGGCAAATCGTAAACACATTGAGATAGATTTTTTTGGCGGGGAGCCTTTGTTAAACTTTAAAGTAATTAAGAAACTGGTTTCTTATGG
Source organism: Desulfotomaculum sp. 1211_IL3151 (assembly GCF_036763075.1). Taxonomy (NCBI): domain Bacteria; kingdom Bacillati; phylum Bacillota; class Clostridia; order Eubacteriales; family Desulfotomaculaceae; genus Desulfotomaculum; species Desulfotomaculum sp. 1211_IL3151. Next base: position 40,208 of record NZ_JBAIYV010000044.1, read on the forward strand.
CAGAGAGCGGGCCAAAGAAGCAGGCAAAGAGCTTAAGTTTACCCTGACCACCAACGGTGTTTTATTAAATGAAGAAGTGCAGCAGTTCCTAATTGAAAACAAAATGGCGGCGGTATTGAGCTTGGATGGCCGGCCGGAGGTCCATGATAGCATGAGGCCATTTTCCGGTGACAGAGGCTCCTATGAGAAGGTGGCTAAAGCCTTTCAGGAATATGTGCAAAAACAACCCCCAGGAGGTTATTATATCAGAGGCACCTTCACGCGACACAACCTGGACTTTAGTCAGGATGTTTTGCATATGGCGGAGTTAGGCTTTAAAGACGTTTCTGTGGAGCCGGTTGTTGCCGGAAATGATACGGACTATGCCTTCAAGGAAGAAGATATTCCGGTGCTCATGGCGGAATATGAAAGGCTAACCAGGGAACTACTCCCCCGGCTGAATGCAGGAGAACCCCTTAATTTTTTCCACTTTAATATCGACTTAAACGGGGGGCCTTGCCTGCCGAAACGGTTATCTGGCTGTGGTGCGGGCTACGAGTACTTAGCAGTGACCCCCGAGGGGGATCTTTACCCCTGCCACCAATTTGTTGGGAAGCCGGAATTTTTACTGGGCAATGTGAAAGATGGTGTGCAAGGACAGGAGATTATCGAGGGCTTCCGTCAAGCCCATATTTATAATAAGGAAGACTGTATAAATTGTTGGGTCAAGTTTTACTGCAGCGGTGGTTGCCATGCCAATGCCCATGCTTTTAACCATGACCTTTTAAAACCATATCAACTGGGTTGTCAGCTGGCTAAGAAACGCTTTGAGTGTGCTATTTATTTAAAAGTAAAACAAGCAGGATTGGCCTAATAACCAGGGCGTGTTGCTAGCGATCCAGCCAGCAACACGCCCTGGTTATTGTGCAATAGCTGCAGGTTTTCCTAACCGTTTACTATGCCAGAAAATTATGGTATAATTATCACGCTTTGTCTTGCCTTTCTACGACATATTTCGAAAAATAAATACGATTCATCGATAATAACAGCGTAAGTTACCGAAAGGAGATGACTCATGGTAGTAAAGGAAAAAATAACACAGCTAAAAACATGGTTAGGGAAACAACCCAAAACGCTTAAGCAAGGAATTTCTGCTTTACTGGTATTAGGCCTTGTAGTGGGAGGGTTTTCAATTGCGAAGGCCCAAAATGCCTGTGCTGTGGAAGTGAATGGTCAAGTGGTAGCGATAGTGGAAGACAAAGTACAGGCAGAAAAAGTAGTCAATTGGTTAATGAAAGAAAACCAAGCCAAAGGAAGCAATGTTAAACCACTGCAAAGTATTACATACCAGACAACCCAAAAAGATAATAGCCTAATAAGTGAAGAAGAACTCAAGCAAATATTGGCAGAACAATTAACCTTTGAGGCAACAGCCAGTGGTATTAAGGTGAACAACGGCTTAAAGGTTGCTGTTAAGGATAAAACCACTGCGGAGAAAGTTTTAGAAGAGCTAAAAAATGAGTATAAAGTTGGTCCGGAATTTAATGTAGATTTCCGGGAAAAGGTAGACATTGTAAGTGTGCCAGTGGAGACCAGCAAAATTTTATCTTTGGAAGATGCCCTTAGCCGCCTCAAGGGGGAAAATGGAGTCCCCAGGTATCACACAGTTAAAGAAGGGGAAACCCTTTGGGAGATTGCCAACAAATTTAATATAAGCCCCGAAGAACTACAGGATGAAAACCCCGATTTTACGCCAGAAAGAATGCAAATTGGCCAAAAAATAAAAATGGTCGGGGCAGCAGAACCACTGCTTAACGTAGAGGCAACGGTAGAAAAAACCGTCAAAGAAGAAACTTCCTTGCCCCAGCAAATCAAGAAGAATGCAAATCTTCCCTTTGGACAAAGTCGGGTGGTACAAAAACCCGAGAATGGTTTAAAGGAAGTTACCTATAAAATTGTCGCCGTAAATGGCCTGGAGATTGAACGCCAAGTCCTTAATGTCAATGTAATAAAGGAAGCCAAACCACAAATCGTGGAGCGAAGTGCCCAAACGGTGGTTGCCTCCCGTGGTGCTAGGCCCTCTGGGGCAATAATTTCTCCCTTTGGCCAGAGGAGCGGGCGGATGCATACAGGAGTAGACCTAGCCAAAGCCTATGGTAGCCCTGTGGGATCTTATAATTCTGGTCGTGTGATACGAGCTGATTGGTATGGCGCATATGGAAAATGTGTGGATGTTGATCATGGCAGTGGTGTAGTTACCAGGTATGCACATCTTTCCACGATTAATGTAAAAGTGGGACAAACAGTGGATAAGGGTCAGAGTATCGGTAACGTCGGTTCCACAGGCAGATCCACAGGCCCCCATTTGCACTTTGAAGTCATTGTCAACGGAGTACCTAGAAACCCAGTTGGCTATATATAAGACGATGAAAACCACCCCTTTGTTACGCGGGTGGTTTACTTTTTATAGACAATTTGTTATGATTGTCCATAGCAATTAATGGTGATCTAGCTGAGGTGATTTCGTTGTTTTTTAGAAAGAGAAAAAATAGCAAAATGCAAAGGATTGTCCTTGGTGTGCTGGCTGCTGTATTATCATTTGGGCTTTTAGCCTCATCAATAGCTTGGACCGGTCTAGGTGGATCTACGGATCCAGGTACACCCACTACTCTGCAAGAAAGAATAAAAAATTTAGAAGAACAGGCTAAGAAAACGCCAGAGGATAAAGGCCTTTTGGCCTCCCTTGCCTCCCATTACACCCAAGCAGGTAAGATCGATAAGGCCAGTGAAGCCTATCAAAAAATAGTCAAGCTTGACCCCAAGGATGTTTCTGCCCGCCAAAACCTAGCCCTTCTGTACTATACCCAGGGCAAACTGGAGGCGGCCGAGCAGGAATTAAAGAGTGCGTTGGCAGTAGAGCCGGATAATGCAGACTTAAATTACCAGTATGCAAAGCTTTTGGCAGAAAAGAAAGATTACAAAACGGCTATTACACACATGGAGAAATTTCTAACGGTTCAAAGTAAAGGACCAAAGGCAGAAGAAGCTCATAAATCAATCGAAACATGGCAGAAAGAAGCCGGGCAATAATTGCTCGGCTTCTTTTTATTTCCACTTGGACTAAGCATCAAACAAGAATATAATTATAATTAATTAGTTATAAGGAATGGAGGTTATTTATGCCTCAAATTGAAACAACGAATACGAAAATAAATAAATTTATAGGAATAACCCTTGCTGCCTTACTGATCCTGGCGGCTTTTTTTATGAAAATGCCGTACACGATTAAGAACACCAGTTATACTCTTTTTAGGGAAGGCATGAGGCAGAAGGCCCTGTGGTCAACCAAAACCATGACCACCCTCAACGGAGATTATTTTAAGGTTCGTTATACCCCAGGCAATGAACAGGATGCGACATTGGTTTTAACTGCCGCCGAAAGATTTTACTCTCCCATCGCTGAAAAATATGGCTATACGGGCAAAGGCAGGATACCAATCATTGTATACAATTCAAGGGCGGATCTAAACCGTAACTTTGGTTGGGAAGCCAATGAGAGTGCCATGGGAGTTTATTGGGCGGGAGTTATTAGGGTTCTTTCACCCCAGGTATGGATAGACGAGGCTGACCCGGAGATGTATCGGGAGGAATTTATTCAATCTGGTCCCATGGCCCATGAATTTACACATTTGGTGGTGGACTATATTACAGCGGGCAATTATACGCGCTGGTTTACCGAAGGCATGGCCCAATATGAAGAATATAAATTAACCGGCTTTGAGTTTGATTCGTTGCAAGCTACCCTGGATCAGCCCCTGTACCCACTGGCTGAAATGAATCTGCATTTTGACGACCTGCCAAATCAGCCCTTAGCTTATCGCCAGTCTTACCTGGCTGTTCGCTATATAGCCGAGGTGCACGGTGAAGATGTACTGAAAGAAGTACTAAAAAATTTAGCCTCCGGAAACAAAATGGAAATCGCATTAGAAAAGTCCCTGGGAGTTAAAATGAAGAACTTTGAAGAAAACTATCAAAATTGGGCAAAGACCATAGAATAATCTCTAGCAATAGGACTTTTGGCCATAAATTGTTAAAGAAGCAGGATTTACCAGACCATCAATAGAATATACTTTAAGTTGATCTGGGAGCGATTTACTTTTAGGAGGTCTAAACATTTGAGCAAACTCATCATTACAGGGGGACAAGCGCTCCATGGTAAGATAAAAGTTAGTGGTGCTAAAAATTCTTCCCTCGCCATCTTATGTGGTGCATTATTGGCGGAGGAAGAGGTTGTATTAGATAATGTACCGGATATCAGTGATGTTCGGATTTTATTAGAAATAATGGGAACCATGGGTGTCAAAATCCGCTGGCTGGGAGAGGAATCTTTATCTCTTAAGAGCCCGGAAAGGATTGCCGAAGAGGCACCTTATGAATTGGTGAAGCAGCTAAGGGCTTCCAACCTATTACTGGGTCCGATGCTTACTCGTTATGGTAAGGCTTCGGTATCTTTACCTGGCGGCTGTAATATCGGTGTTCGCCCGATGGACTTACATTTCAAGGGACTAATTAGCCTTGGCGCTGAGATGAACTTAGAAAGAGGGATCATCCAGGGGACAACCGGCAGATTAACAGGATCAAGGGTCTATTTAGATTTTCCCAGTGTAGGGGCCACAGAAAATATTATCATGTCTGCCTGTTTGGCCAATGGTCAAACGATCATTGAAAATGCAGCCAAGGAACCGGAAATTGTTGATTTGGCAAACTTTCTCAACAACCTGGGGGCTAAGGTGCGAGGAGCTGGGACAGATCTAATTAAAATAGAAGGACAGCACCGACTAATCGGCGGCCGTCATACCATTATTCCGGATAGGATTGAGGCAGGAACCTTTATGGTTGCCGCAGCAGCCACTAGGGGTGAAGTTATTCTGGAGAGTGTAATACCCAGGCATTTGGAACCCTTAACAGCTAAATTAAGAGAAGCAAATGTTGAAGTTGAAGTTAGCGAAGACACCATTCGCGTTAATGCCACGAACATAGAGGCTAAAAATATTGATATTAAAACCATGCCATACCCTGGCTTTCCCACCGATATGCAATCCCAAATGATGTCATTCTTAGCCACCGTACCGGGCACCAGTATTATCGTAGAAAACATCTTCGAAAATCGTTTTCGGGTGGCGGATGAGATAAAAAGGATGGGGGCAAACATTAAGGTTGAAGGAAGAATGGCAGTAATTGAAGGTGTTTCTTCCTTACAAGGCACGAAAGTTAAGGCCTCCGACCTGCGGGCCGGTGCAGCCCTGGTTATCGCAGCACTGATGGCCAATGGTGACACGGAAATTGGTGATGTGAACTTTATTGACCGTGGTTATGCCAACCTGGAGTCTAAACTTACCTCCCTTGGTGCAGTTATTAAAAGGGCGTAGAAAATATAATGAAAATCCAACAAAGGCGTGCCGCAGGTACGCCCTTGTTGGATTTTTTAATTAAGGCATTTGTTCATATAAACAAAATTAGCAGCAGGAATTTGTTGTTTTAAACAGAATATAATGCATTAAGCAAGCAAACGAACAATTTAATAACTGGAGGACTAAAATGGCAGATGTCAATCCCATCATTGCTCTAATTGCACACGATAAGAAAAAACAAGAAATGCTTCAATTCGTTAAACAACATCTAAGCGTCCTAAAAGAATGCGAATTAATTGCCACAGCGACAACAGGGAATTTGATCAAAAAGGAAACACCCCTTAAACCCTACTGTTATTTATCTGGCCCCCTAGGCGGTGATCAGCAGATCGGTGCACGCATAGCTGGCCAGGGGATTACAGCCGTGATTTTTCTGCGAGACCCCTTAACGGCTCAACCCCATGAACCAGATGTTGCGGCACTACTAAGGATTTGTGATGTTCACAATGTTCCACTGGCTACCAACCTTACTTCCGCCGATATCCTGATGGAATGGGTGAAGAAATTAGTGAATGGCTAGTCTTGTACTAAGTACACCAGACGGCATGGTATGCGTAGAAGGAAGATTATTGGTGCGATCGAACCGGCCAGCGAAAATATAGAGACCCTTAAAGCGATGATCTAGGCATGAATGTAGCGGGACTAAATTTAATATTCCCACCATGGTAGGGCTGACCCGGGCATTGTCGTTATGTAAGACCGGGGAACGGATAACTGTGGATGGTCAAAAAGGTTTAATCGACAGGGGTATGACACAAGTTCTCTAAAAGAAATTAGGCATAACTAGAATGTGCACCTCCATAGGATAGAAGCAGTGCGAAAAGATTAAGCAGATCGGTGTTCGTTTGCCCACTTACACGGATTTGCTTTTTTGAATTAAAAGTGCCGAATAAAGAGAATGATAAAAGAAACAAGCCTTAAAAATGTTCATGTAAACATAATTTTCAGCAGGAATATGTTAATGTGGGCAGAATATAATGTTCAAATGAACCTTTAAATTCAAAATTTACTGTTGCCCGATAGGTGGTTATGGTAAATCAAAGCTAACAGGGGGAAAAAACTTGAGTACGGAGCGGCAAGAAAAGATTCGCTTTTTACTTCAGGAGCATGGAAACCTTACAGTTACTGAATTAGCTCAGCATTTCGGTGTGTCGGAAATGACCATTCGGCGGGATTTAAAAGCCCTTGCCAATTTAGGCCTGGTACAGCGTGAACACGGTAGGGCCCGATATCCCCAAATTTCTCACGATGCCCGCTTTATAACCAGGTTGGGTGAAGCTGAGCGTGAAAAAACCTCCATCGGTCGGTTAGCGGCGGATATGGTTACTGAGGGTGAAGCGATCATTCTTGATGCCGGGACAACTACCTTGGCCATGGCACAATCATTAAACAAGTCCTGTGTGGTGTTTACAAATTCACTGCCCATTGCCAATGTTTTATCGCTTAATGAAGAAATCAATGTATTGGTTGCCGGCGGATTAGTTCGAGGCTCAACCAATGCTTTAGTGGGTCCGATGACAAGGGTTTGTCTGGAGGGATTTAACGCAAAAAAATTATTTCTGGCCGCCACTGGGGTCAGTATTGAGCGGGGGTTATCCACGGACAATCTATTGGAATTAGACGTAAAGAAAGCCATGTTAAGCACAGCAGATGAAGTGATACTTTTGGCTCACAGTGAAAAGTTTGGCAAGGTGTACCACCATACCTTTACCCACTGGAATAAGGTAGATACAATTGTTACCGATTCAGGGCTGCCCCAGGAAATACATCAGGAACTAGAAAACATGGGGGTTAAGGTATTGACAGCTCAGATATAAATGAAAAGGGTTTTAGCTCATGGCCCCGTTTTAGTTTCATCGTTTTTACCGAGGGTCATGATGGGTTCATTAGCGGGAGAGTCAAACTAGTCAGTTGACTAAAATGATAATATTTGGAGGTGTTGTTAATGACAAAAATTGCCATTAACGGGTTTGGGAGAATCGGTAGAAATGCATTCCGGGCTATGTTTAAAAGGGGTTTGCTACAGCAGGGGTCGCCCCTTGAAATTGTAGCAATCAACGACCTTACTTATCCACAAACCCTGGCCCATTTATTAAAATATGATTCTATACACGGTGAGTTTGAGGCAGAGGTTGCTTGTACCGAAAACAGCATCATCGTTAATAACAAGGAAATAAAGGTATGTGCAGAAACCGACCCAGCCAAACTTCCCTGGGCTGAATTAGGGGTAGAGATCGTGATTGAGTCTACCGGACGCTTTACAACTGGCCCGGATGCTGCCAAACATATCCAGGCAGGAGCTAAAAAAGTTATTATTTCTGCACCAGCCAAGGAAGTGGATGCCACCATTGTCATGGGGGTTAATGATCAGGCCTATGACCCGGCGCAGCATCATATACTTTCGAATGCCTCTTGCACCACCAACTGCTTGGCTCCCTTTGCCAAAATACTGCACGAGAAGTTTGGTATTGTTAAAGGTTTGATGACCACGGTACACTCCTACACCAATGACCAACGAATTTTAGATCTGCCCCACAAAGATTTACGCCGTGCCCGGGCAGCCGGCCAGTCTATCATTCCCACAACCACCGGAGCAGCTAAAGCGGTGGCGCTGGTTCTGCCAGATCTGAAGGGAAAGTTAAATGGTTTTGCTATGCGTGTGCCCACCGCAAACGTATCAGTGGTTGATTTGGTGGCTGAATTAGCTGTCTCCACCACTGCGGAAGAGGTTAACGCCGCCTTTAAGGAAGCCGCGGAGGGACCTTTGCAGGGTATTCTAGCTTTCAGTTCCCTGCCTCTGGTATCCAAGGATTTTAACGGTAACCCCAACTCCTCTATTATTGATGGTCTGTCAACGATGGTTATCGAGGGAAATATGGTGAAAGTTGTTTCTTGGTATGACAATGAGTGGGGTTACTCCAACCGTGTCTTAGATTTAGCTTTGATGTTGGTTAATAAAGGGCTGTAACAGCAAAACAGAAACAGTAAAGACTGCTGTCGATAATTGCCAGCAGTCTTTATTATTCCATACTAAATTTGCTCACCCAAAACCGCTTCGGCTATATTTACTGCATGATCACCGATTCGTTCGAGATTACTGGCAATGTCAACAAAGAAGACCCCTGCATCCCCCGTACAGACCCTTTCATTCAGGCGAACAATATGTGCCTGGCGCAGCTCGCGCTCCATCTGATCAATTTGCTTTTCCTTTACTAACACCGTTCTGGCCAGTTCTTTGTTGTTACCAAAGAGGGAATCAAGGGCAGTTTGGAAGGTTTCAACTGTTAATTGAAACATTTCATTTAGTTCAGTCTTTGCATCTTCGGAGAGGTTAACTTTCTTTTCCACCCGGAATTCAAGCAACTCAATAATATTTTCCGCATGATCTCCCACACGTTCAATATCTCGAATTGTATTCATCAGCCGATTATGTTCTTCCGATTCAAGGGGGCTTAAAGGCCTGGTTGAAAGTTCCACCAAATATTCCGTAATCACCTTATCAAAGTGATTAATGGCTTTTTCATATTCCAGGGCCAGGGTTGCATGTTTCTTTTCCTTGGTATTTAAAAAGTGAATGGCCTCAGAGACGGCATCCTTGGCGTATTCAGCCATGCGCTGAATCTCTTTCTTTGCTTGCCCCAAAGCAATTGAAGGGGAATGTTCAATAAAGGTTGGATTTAAAAATTTGGTGCTGGAATCCACATAAACGTCTTCGCCGGGAATTATTTTTGTTACAGCCCAGGCAAGTGCGGCGATAAAGGGAAACTGGAGAATGGTATTCGATACATTGAAAATGCCGTGGGCAAAGGCAATGGTCATTTCCGGATTTAAACCCAGTGCGGTCTGCAAATAACCGATCAATCCTGTATATAATCCTAAAATAGTTAAAAAAATGGCTGTACCAATAACATTGAACAGTACATGGCTAAAGGCTACCCTTCTAGCAGATACTGAAGCTCCCAGGGAGGCCAGGATAGCGGTAATTGTCGTACCAATATTATCACCAAATAGGATGGGTAAAGAGGCGTTTAAATTTATTGCTCCCTGTGAATAAAGCTGCTGTAGGATACCGATGGTGGCGCTGGAACTTTGAACAATAACTGTAAAAAGAGTACCCACCAACACACCTAAAAAGGGGTTATCACTTAACATCAGCATGAGTTGTTGAAATTGCTCCAAAGAACGAAGGGGCTTCATTCCTTCACTCATTAGCTCTAAGCCATAGAATAATGCCCCAAAGCCAAAGAAAAATTGGCCAAAGGAATGAATGGCTTTACCTTTGAAGAAGAATAACAAAAAAGCACCCAAGGCAATAATTGGCAGGGCATATTCACCAAGATCAATCCCGATAATAAAGGCGGTGACGGTGGTGCCGATATTGGCTCCCATAATTACGCCGATGGCTTGCCTAAGCTTCATGAATCCCGCACTAACCAATGCCACTGTGAGTACGGTGGTGCCTGAGCTGGATTGAATCAGTATGGTAATAAACATCCCGGCAAATACACCCATCAAGGGGTTTGTTGTGAAACGGTCTAAAATGTCCCTTAACCGATCCCCTGCCGCCGCCTGAAGACCATCCCCCATATATTTTATACCAAACAAAAAGATTCCCAGGCCACCAATAAAACCAAATATCATTTCTTGCAGATTAAAGTCCAAATAATATCAGCCCTTTTATGTTTAATAAGCAAAGGATTACGTTATATTGTTGCTCTATTTTTAATACCTATCCATTTTTTCCAAAGTGAACCGTTAGTATTTGAACGAGTTATCAGACAAGCTTGCAAAATAAGGAATATTAAATTAACATAGGCTATAAATTGAGGGCGGAAGGAAGGGTAAAATGAAATTCATTGTTTCCAAAGATGTTTTTGAGAAAATGGAAAGCGTTTGTTTTGCTGTTGTCGTTGCCAGGGGCATTAATAACGAGGTTGAAAATACCGAGATTAGCAGCCTGTTAGAAGCCAGTATTAAAGCTATCGAAGATAAATTTGGGGCTGCTAAAGTAAAAGAAGCCAAGGAAATCATACCCTATAGGGAGGCTTTTACCAAACTTGAGATGAATCCCAATAAATTTATGAGTTCCATCGAAGCCATGGCTTCTCGCATAGCAAAAAAGAAGGGCTTTCCCGAAATAAATCCCGTGGTTGATCTTGGCAATGCCATATCCTTGAAATACCTTGTCCCCCTGGGGGCCCATGACATGGACAGTGCAACCGGGGATATTTGTGTACGGTTTTCCCATCAGGGAGATCAATTTATTCCCTTTGGCCAATCAGAGCAGGAGTATCTGGAGCAAGGAGAACTGATTTATTCAGTGGGTGACAAAGTAAAAACCCGCAGATGGATTTGGCGGCAGAGTGAACAAGGCAAAGTAACGGAAGAAAGTAAAAACATATTTTTTCCCATTGATGGATTTAAAGGTCAAAACGATCAAAATGTAATCGCCGCCAGAGATGAGCTGGCAGAACTGCTGCAGCGGTTCTTTGGCTGCCAGGTAGAAGTGGGATTTATCGATAAAGACAACCGGGAAATGGAATTGGCATGAAAATAACAATTCTTTGTGTTGGCAAACTAAAAGAAAAATACTTGGTGGAAGGGATTAAAGAATACACCAAGCGAATGACCCCCTACGCCAAAGTCGATCTAACCGAAGTACCAGACGAACCCTGCCCAGAAAACGCCTCTCCAGCTCTGGAAGAAAGGATTCGCCAGAAGGAGGCGGACAAACTATTAAAAAAGCTCAGACCAGATACCTTTTTAATTGTTTTAGATCTAAAAGGTAAAATGCTCTCATCCGAAGAAATGGCCAACAAAATCCAAACCCTGGCCATTTCCGGTAAAAGCGACCTGACCTTCATCATCGGCGGCTCCATCGGCCTAGCCCCCTCCTTAACCCAAAGGGCGAACCTTCTCCTCTCCTTATCCAACCTCACCTTCCCCCATCAACTGGTGAGGCTGTTGCTAATGGAACAGATATACCGTTGGTTTAAGATTATACATAACGAACCGTATCATAAGTGACGGAGAAATTTTTTATAAAAGTAAAAATCAGATTACCACCTGCAAGACAAAGGTGGTAATCTGATTTTATAGCTTGATTAATATGTGAGAACGAAGCGTACGACATCCAAGATAGATTGCAATTGCCAAGCAACCTAACGCAACTCCAAAAATTTGAGTTTTTCCCGCACGGCCCAAGAGGGATGGTCATTACTTACCACCTCAAAAGGGCACTTGCATCAACCGTGTACGGTAAAATGGCATGTGAGCATTCCTTCTAAACCAAGTCATTATCAGCCACATAATAGGTAAAGGTATCGATTGAATCTTGGTCTTCATCGTAGAAGTAAACGGTAACGGTATCAACGCTGACATCTGCATCGTCTTCAAAGGCATCAGCAAGATACTCGCAAATATCTGTTATATCACTTTCGATGGTACTGTTGCTTAAATCATCCCACTCTGAGGCTGCATCGTCATCATCCGCCTCAAGGGTTGCGGTAACAGATTCATCATCGTCGTCAAAGGAAACATTGGTAATTGTAAAGGTTAGGTCACCTACATCAAAATTATTTCCCTCGAGATCGTCCTCAATCGTCTCTATATCTGAATCTGAGCTGCTATCCCGATAATCATCGTCTTTAAACGTCACATCAAGGCTGTCGTCCCCATACTTGTTGAATTTAACCAAAACATCATTGCTGTCGTTATCGATAATTTCTCCTTCAACTTCAGTATCACCCGATAATTTATTTTGAATACTGTCAACCAGATCCTCCAGATAGTCCTCAATGTCGTTGTCGTCCAGGTCGCTCCAATCATCAGCATAGTCATCCAGATTAACTTCAATCGTAACATCGATATCATCTTCATCGCCAGCTAGACGAATAGCATCAATCCTTACATCTTCTAGGTAATCATAATCGGACGCTAAATCATCCTCTAAATCACTTATTTTATCATCATCATCGGCAGAAGACTCAAGAGTTGCTATGGTATTATTTAAATTTTCTATTTGCAGTTTTAGATTCTGAATTTCTAAATCCTTTTGAGTTAATGCGTCGGTTGATGTCCCCGTATTGCCTGTTATTTTCACTGCCTTATTTGCTCCGTCCCACTGAACAGTCTGGTTGAGGGCCTCCGAAACCAACCGAATAGGAACAAAGGTTCTGCCGTTGTAAAGAATAGGTTCTTCATTTTCTTGTAAACGGATGACATTATTATTTACGTAGATCTGGGTATCCTGATCGGTAATGGTGATTTGCTTTGTAGTTGTTCCTGCTTCCGCCGCTAGGCCGATTACTGTTATCATAGCTACCGTCAGTACGAATGTAAGGAATCTTTTTTTCATGAGTTACAGCTCCTTTAATTGTTTTGGCTGGATCTAAATTCCGTCCAATGAATAAAAGGATAACCACAAAGGTTACCCCTACTCCAGGCAGAAATCCACCTCATGTTTTTCATTGTAGAACTAGAATTTAAAAAAATTATGGTAATAATATGTAAAATTGTGAAATTTATAGGCCCTTCTATAAATTTATATTAAAAGATAAGTTTTGAGGCTAGCCGTGTTTTGGCTAGCCTCTTATACTTTAGTTAATAGAGCATTCTAAAATAAAACTTATGTATAGAAAGGATATTTAGAATGACACCTTTTACCGAGAGAGTAATTGACATTATACGAAGCATACCCAGAGGCAGAGTCATGACTTATGGGCAGATTGCAGGCTTTGCAGGAAGCCCCCAGTCCGCCCGCCAAGTCGTCCGTATACTTCATTCTATGAGCAGAAGGCACAACCTGCCTTGGCAGCGGGTCATTAATGCAAAGGGAAAGATCGCCCTGCAAAATAAAGAGTCCTATAATGAGCAAGAGCGGATTCTAAAGAACGAAGGGATTGAAGTCGGTTTAAATGGGACGATCGATTTAGCTAAATATCAATGGCATCCTTGAAACGAAGAGGGACTTGACTAGCTATGAAGAGTACAATCAAAAAAACCTAGAAAAATTAATGAGCCCAACAGGAATTTTTGCCGTTGCCACTGGATTTGTCGGCGCTGGATGGATGGTATCTCTGTTCGATGTACAGCCCCAACAACTGTTCAAACTTACCGTTGACGGCTTTACTCGTTTTTACGATGAATCGCTGCAATCATCCGGTTTTCAACTTACCCTCCGGCCCCAAGGTGATCGATTCCATGTCCACGGATAAGCTGATTCAGGTTTAATCCGCTTTTTGTCTGAAAGAGCAGAGAACGCCGCAGCAAATACTACGGCGTTACTTTACCTATATTATTTCCCATGAGGGATGATCCCGTAGGAAACCACGCGGGTGGTTTCATTATTTTGTATAATTATCAAAATAGCCTTGGATATAGATGATAGGGGTACCTTTATCTCCGCTGCCTGAGGTTAAGTCGGAAAGTGACCCAATAAGATCCGTAAGTTGTCGTGGGGTAGTGCCTTGTGCTTCCATAGCACCTACCAGGTTTGATTCTTTATTGATAATATATTCTGAAATAGCTTTTTTAAGTTCTTCCCCTTTTAAATCAGCAAAATTATTATCGGCAAGATATTTTAATTTAACTTCGTTAGGTGTACCTTTAAGTCCTGCTGTATAAGCGGGCGACACCACAGGATCAGCCAGTTCCCAAATCTTGCCCACAGGATCTTTAAAGGCGCCATCGCCATAAATCATAACTTCTACAGCTTTACCTGTCTTTTCTTTAAGCATAGCTTGTATACTATCCACAACAGATTGACAATTACGTGGGAAAAGCTTAACACTTTCTTCGGTTGCTTTATTTGAACCTAAAAGGCCATAGGCTTCATTATAACCACTGCCATCAATAGAAGTTGATAAAATATCATCGAGGCTATAAATTTTATCTCCGCCACTTGCTTTTAATATTTTTTTAGTTCTAAATCTTGAGTGAATATCACAAGTCAGAACATTTTTTGTATAACTTAAAATGGTTTTTGCGGTGTTTGAGAAGATAATCTCACATTCAATACCATACTCTTCAATTATAGATTTATAATAATCAATATAATCAATACCAGTAAAAATATGTTTTTCATATCCGAAATAGCCACGGAATTCTGCCTCAGTTAAAACATCTGTCCAAGGGTTAACACCTTTTTCGTCAAGCATATCGATATCTACCAAGTGATTGCCTACCTCATCCGAGGGATAGCTAAGCATTAAAACAATTTTCTTAGCCCCTTTTGCAATACCGCGAAGGCAAATAGAAAAGCGGTTACGGCTTAAAATAGGAAAGATTACTCCGATCGTATCCTTGCCAAACTTTAAACGGATATCCTTTGCAATATTATCAATAGTTGCATAATTTCCTTGAGCACGGGCTACAACGGATTCTGTTACAGTAACAATATCCTTATCATTAATGGAATAGCCTTCTGTTTCTGAAGCCTTTAATACAGTGTTGACAACTATTTCTGTAATATCGTCCCCCTTATTGATAATCGGGGCACGCAGGCCTCTAATGACAGTTCCGACCATTCTTTCCATTTTATATCTCCTTATTTCTTTTCAATTTTAGATAAGTGCGTGTTTAACACTTATACTTGTACTATACAATATCTTTATGATATAAGTAAAATAAATATATATAATGGGTGATATAAGGAGAGCTTATGTGATCAGTAAATTAGATTTATATAAAGTTTTTTGTGAAGTCGCTAAATGTGAAAGCTTTTCTAAAGGGGCAAAAGCACTACATATGACGCAGCCGGCTGTAAGTCAAGCAATTATGCAGCTGGAAGGGGAGCTTGAGGTAAGGCTTTTTACAAGAACATCGAAGGGAGTAATTCTTACGAATGAAGGGAAACTCCTTTTTGAGTATGCAAATTCTGCTATGAATTTAATTAATGCAGGCGAAGAAAAATTATTAGAATCTAAAAACATAATGTTGGGAGATTTAAAAATAGGGGTAGAGGATGCTATATTTCGATATTTTTTACTACCTTACTTAGATAAATTTCACAATGAATGCCCCAATATTAAGCTAAGAATTGTGAACAGAACAATTTTAGAACTTTGTGCGATGTTAAAGTCAGGGACAATTGATATTGCCATCTGTAATTTTCCCATTGAAGACTCTTCTTTAGAAATAAAAAGATGTATGGATGTGCAAGATATTTTTGTTTGTGGTGATAAATACAAGAATATACTTTCTACACCTTTAAGTTTTGAAGAATTATCAAAATTACCATTAATATTACTTGATGCTAAGTCAAATTCAAGACAGTATGTTGAAAAATATATTTTATCAAAGGATATTGAAATCACCTCAGAAATTGAGCTTGGCTCCCATGACCTATTATTAGAATTTGCAAAAATAAACTTAGGTATTGCTTGCGTAATTAAAGAGTTTTCACAGGAATATTTAAAAAACGGGGGTTTATACCAGGTTAAAACGGTGGAGGAAATACCCAAAAGGAGTATCGGGCTTTGTTTCTCAAAGAATATATCCCTTTCTCCAGCTTCAAAAAGGTTTGTGGAGATATTGGATAATTAAAAAATCTAAAAAATTAGCCCCAGTATTTCTAAATTAGGCAAAAAATGAGCAAAGGAGTCCAAGGGCCTGATACCAAATATGGAAGACGCCAATCATATTCGGCCTACAAAAAGTATTTTTATTAGTGTATAGTATCGTAAAAAAATTTCTAATTAGTCTCTGGTGGTGATTAGATGAAAGAGGTTTTTACAATTGGCTATGCGGGTTTCAAGATAAATGAATTTATTAGAGTTCTTAAAGAATATAAAATAAACAGCTTGATTGATGTAAGAAGTAACCCAATTTCGAAATTCTATGAAGAGTACAATCAAAAAAACCTAGAAAAATTATTGAGCTCAACAGGAATGATTTATAGAAACTATAGGAAGGAATTTGGAGCACGACAAGAAGACAAAAAATATTATAAGAATGGCTATTTAGATTTTAATTTGTATACCCAATCAAATAACTTTTTAGAGGGTATTCGCAAAATTGAAGCAGGTACGAAATCGAATTACACTTTTGTGTTCATGTGTGCAGAGAAAGATCCAAGTACTTGTCATCGAAATATCATGGTGGCGAGGGAGTTTTATAAATTAGGATATGATGTGAAGAATATACGATCAGATGGTTCCTATGAATCTCAAGAAAGTATGGAGAAAAGACTCGTAGAGAGATACTTTCCGAATAGAAACCAATTGACACTGTTTTCTGAAAGCATCTCTTGGCAACAGATGGTAAAAAGAAGTTATGATTTAAGAAACAGTGAAATTGGATATAGAATTGATGAGGAAGCGGGGGTTAACTGGCAAGTAATATAAAATGGTGGCTCAAATGATTTATCAAAGTAACATGGTACAAAAATTGAACCAGACCCATTGTCCATTAAACCCTATCAAAATCCTTTTATAATCGGAATCAAAGAACTTCCTTCCAAGAATAATAATTATATTACCGATGGTTATATTAACTAAAAAACCAAAGATAGGTTTAACTGAAAAGACACTACGTAATTGTTCTGCTAAGTTTGACTTGCCTATTGGTGATAATTGACGGCTGTAACTTAAACCATCGGGCCAATAAAGAACCTGAAAGCGTTCAACCCAGTCCTCAGGCTGCCTCTAAGTCTTACACCTTTCCTGGTGAATTTGATCAGCAGCAGGCCATCTGGCTGCAGTGGCCCCCCGAAATATACAACACCGACCGGCCGATTTATCCTGTGGCCATGGAGATTATGAAAGCTTTGGACCCATACATTCGGGTTAATCTGATGGTGGCGCAGCCATTGTATCACGCAGCACATGCTCGAATAACAGTGCAACAAAGCAACATCGGGGCCAGGCTGGCAGTATTGGCCTAAACTGTGATAAATCCTGCCAGCCTGACCCCGATGATGATTGAGATAGGGAGGCCTGCCTGTATGAATTCATATGTACTTGAGTTCCAGGAAATTGACAAAACAAAGCTCCCGCTTGTCGGTGGCAAAGGCTTAAACTTGGGTGAACTTTCAAGGATTGAGGGAATACGGGTGCCGGAAGGTTTTTGTGTCACCACCGAGGCATATCAAAGAATTATCGGTCATAATGGGGAGTTTAATAAATTGCTGAATCAACTATCCTATTTAAAGGTGGATGACAGGGAAAGAATCGGGGATATCAGTGGAAAAATACGTAGGTATATCGAAGGGAGAGGGATCCCAAAGGACATCGCGGGAGTAACCCTTCGCTATCTTTCAAAGTTTGGTGAGGAAAATACCTATGCCGTGCGTTCCAGTGCTACCGCTGAGGATCTGCCGTCGGCTTCCTTTGCGGGTCAGCAGGATACGTATTTGAACGTTATCGGAAAGGATGCTATCCTGCAGCATATTAGCAAATGCTGGGCTTCCCTGTTTACAGACAGAGCGGTGATATACCGTATGCAGAACGGGTTTGACCATCGTAAGGTCTATCTGTCCGTGGTTATCCAACGAATGGTTTTTCCCCAAGCATCCGGGATTATGTTTACGGCCGATCCTGTCACCGCCAATCGGAAGGTGCTGTCCATTGATGCCAGCTTTGGTCTGGGTGAAGCCTTGGTCTCTGGCCGGGTAAATGCTGATATCTATAAGGTGAGGGGCGGCACCATCATTGATAAGAAGATCTCCACCAAGAAATTGGCCAGTTATGCCTTAAGAGAAGGTGGCACGGCGGAACGGGAGATTGAGCCCGAACAGCAAAATAAGCCGACATTGACAGACCGGCAAATTTTACAACTGGAGCTTATGGGTAGAAAGATCGAGGCCTATTTTGGCTGTCCCCAAGACATTGAATGGTGTCTTTTGAAAGATGACTTTTTTATCGTTCAGAGCCGTCCCATCACTACCTTATACCCGATACCGCAAGTTAACGATGGAAGGAACCATGTGTATCTATCCATAGGCCATGGGCAAATGATGACAGATGCCATCAAACCATTGGGTATGTCCTTCTTTCAGATTTTATCATCGGATTTTCCATTCTACAAAGCCGGCGGCAGGCTATTTATGGACCTAACACACGACTTGGCCTCGCCCATTGGACGAAAGATACTGCTCCGTACCATGAACAAGAGTGACCCATTGATGAATAACGCGCTCTCGAGGTTAACGAAGCGAAAGGCATTTATGCAATCGCTACCGAAAGGTAAAAGAGCCTTTAGGCTGGGTACAGAGCAGCTATCCTGGGCACTTCCTGTTGAGGCCCTGAGGATTTACTTTAAAAATGATGCCACGATTGTTCAAAAGCTTATTTCGAACAATGAGGCATCAATCAGAAATCTACAGCAGAGGATTGCCAACCTAAGTGGCGATGAGCTATTTGCATTCATTTTAGAGGACCATAAGGAACTAAAAGAAATCATGTATAGCCCTCACAGTATGGGTATTATTCTTGTTGGTGTATATGCGGCAGATTGGCTTAACAAGAAAATGGAGAAGTGGCTGGGCAAAAAGAGTGCAGCAGACACACTTTCCCAATCAGTAGCCAACAACATCACATCGGAAATGGGGCTTGCCCTGTTAGATGTATCGGATGTTGTCCGTCCGTTTCCAGCGGTAATTGAATATTTTCATCATGCCGATGATAAGACCT
Organism: Desulfotomaculum sp. 1211_IL3151; assembly: GCF_036763075.1. Lineage (NCBI taxonomy): Bacteria > Bacillati > Bacillota > Clostridia > Eubacteriales > Desulfotomaculaceae > Desulfotomaculum > Desulfotomaculum sp. 1211_IL3151. Next base: position 59,289 of record NZ_JBAIYV010000044.1, read on the forward strand.
TTTTTGAGGACTTGGCCATGATTCCTGGCGGGGATGCTGTCAGCAAATCCATCCAGGCCTATCTAAAAAAGTATGGCATGCGTTGTTCCGGTGAAATTGATATCACCAGAACCCGTTGGAGCGAACAACCCACAGCACTTATTCCCATGATTCTAGGCAATATAAAAAACTTTGACCCCCATGCCAGTGGCCTTAAATTTCAGCAAGGGCTGCAGGAAGCAGAGCAGAAGAAACGCGAGCTTATGAATCACTTGGAAAAATTGCCCGGGGGTAAAAGTAAAGCCAAAAAGACAAAGAAGATGATCCGTCTATTACGGAATTTTATTGGTTATCGGGAATATCCTAAATATGCCTTTATTCAACGTTACTTCATTTATAAACAAGCCTTGCTAAAAGAGGCCGCTGTACTTGTGCAAAAGGGAATCATCCGGGAGAAGGAGGACATCTATTATCTATATTTTGATGAACTCCGAGAGGTGGTTCGTACGAATTTACTGGATTATAGCATCATTACTAAGAGAAAAGAGGATTACCAGGCATATGAGAAAATGACACCGCCCCGGGTAATGACATCTGATGGTGAGATCATATCCGGTCAATACACCATTGGCAATATTCCTCCGGGTGCTTTGCCCGGCATGCCTGTCTCAGCCGGTATCGTCGAAGGCCGTGCACGGGTGGTTTTAAAGATGGCGGACGCAACTATAAACGAGGGCGATATTTTGGTCACGGCATTTACCGATCCCAGTTGGACGCCGCTATTTGTATCAGTTAAAGGCTTGGTAACGGAAGTGGGCGGTCTAATGACCCATGGGGCTGTAATTGCTAGGGAATATGGACTCCCAGCGGTGGTAAGTGTGGAAAACGCCACTAAATTAATTAAAGATGGACAGATCATTCGGGTAAATGGAACGGAGGGGTATGTAGAGATACTTTAACCAGAAGAACTAGAAGGGGTCAGGCTTGCAGGATTGTAAAATAAAAATACAATGCGGTAAGCCTGACCCCACGATGAATTAGATGAAAAAGCAAGCAAAAGTAAAGGAGTCTGGCTTCCATCTATAATGCAAAGCCCGCTGATAGAGCACAAAATAAAGTGATAAAAAATCAGTAAGAGAGATGGTTTTAGTATATCATTTAGAAGAGGATAGTCAGCTAACTAGGAGTTATACGATTGATTATGATAACTACAACAAGTATTTTGAAATCCATTTATGAATCGAAAGAATATAAAAAGCACCGTTACGGGGTTTTCAGCGTGGATGCATTCGGATATCGAAAAAATGATCAGCCGTTCCAACTTAGAGTCAGGGAGGATAAAGAAGTTGTTATCCTGAAGGCGGGGGATATTAAAGAAGCTATCGATATAATAAAGCAGGATATCGAAGCTGAAAACTATGAGCAGATGAATGATAACAAAACACCTTGGGCAGGCATCCGTCTTTTGATAGCCGATGACAAAATAAAAAAACATCAAAAACCGGATACGGATCAAGGCTTGGTACCTAGTAATCGGTTAGTTAAAAGGGTGTGATTGATTGAAAATCGACAGACTGATTTCTATTTTAGTCATACTACTTAGAAGGGAACGTGTTCAGGCAAAAGAACTTGCTGAAATGTTTGAAGTTTCCGTGAGGACAATTCTTCGGGATATAGATGCAATAAACCTGGCAGGGATACCGATTGTGACCTATCAGGGAGTGAACGGCGGGATAGGAATAGCAGAAGGCTACCGTTTAGACAGGAGTATACTGACTGAAGACGAAATGGCTGCAATTATAACGACGTTAAAAGGAGTAGCCGAAACCATACCGGATCACAAGCATCAAGTTTTATTAGAGAAGTTCAAGAATACGTTATCCCCAACCCAGCTTGAGATGCTCAATACAAAGGTAAACCAGCTTGTAATTGACTTGTCCCCCTGGGGAGGAAACAGTCTCCTTAAAGAAAAAGTAGTAGCTGTACGCAAGGCCATAGAAAGCTTGCGAGAGATTGAGTTTATCTATACAGATTCAACAGGGAAGAGGACAAGCCGCCGAGTAGAACCCTATTCGCTGGTTTTAAAAGGACAAAAATTGTACCTCTATGCGTGGTGTCAACTAAGACGGGACTTTCGGCTTTTTAAGCTGGCAAGGATAAAAGAACTGGTTGTTTTGGAAACCGCCTATAAATCGAGGGAAATATCCCTGGAGCAGTTTCCCTGGGAAAGTGAATGGCAAAAACCAGAAAATTTGGTATCCCTGGAGTTGGTTTTTGAGAAAGAGATGGAAAGCATTGTCGAGGAGTGGTTCGGTGAAGATACTCGGATGCATGAGGACGGCAGGATGATGGTTAATGTCTTGCTCCCTGAAAACAATTGGCTGTATGGGTTTCTTTTAAGCTTTGGGACCGGCGTGGAGGTTGTCAGCCCGCCCCGCATTCGAACGATTCTTGCAGAAACATCGAAAGAAATTTATAAAAAATATACAACCGAAACATGACATACAGTTGTCATGTTCCCAATGGTATAATCTACAAAAAGCTAAAGGGGGCAATTTTATGAATTACAAATTTGAATTAACGGAGCAACCGGCCCAACCGGTACTTTCTATGCGTACAAGGACTGCTGTTGGGAACCTGCCACAGGAGTTAGGCAAAGCATATCAGGCGATCTTTCAATATTTGTCCGAAGTAGGGGAGAAACCGTTAGACGCGCCCTTTGCAGGGTATTACAACATGGATATGCAAGATCTTGATGTGGAGATGGGCTTCCCGGTTGCAAAACCCCTTGCAGGGCAAGGTGAAATTAAGCCAAATGAAATCCCGGCAGGGAAGAGGGTATCCTGTCTTTATAAGGGCCCATACGATCAAACGGAGCCAGTTTATAACGCAATGATGCAGTGGATCGATGAAAATGGTTATACACCCACGGGAGTGGCTTACGAGTTTTACTATAATTCTCCGATGGATGTGCCCGAAAGCGAACTTTTAACAAAAATTGTGTTTCCCCTTAAATAAGAACAATACCTTAAAGGAGAGGTAAAGAATTAGCATGATTTGTTACAAAAAGACCGGCAGCAGTGAAAATCGAACTGTTCGGTCCTTTTGTTTTTAACAGTTGAATTTCTACCCCTCTATCATAATAGGGACCACATTATCTTATCGCCACGGTGTTGTTCCGACCCAGTAAATCCCTTAGCCATTCACCGTGTAGGGATAGGCAGTTGGTCGGTAGGTTATCCAGCTTAAAGAAGGCAACCTCCGCAGTCTCCACACCGTCTGCTCTCAAATGCCCCCCAACGATCTTGCATTCCATACAGGATGTAATGTAATGACTTACCTTACCCGAAGGATGAGACACCACGAGGAACCGTGGGTCTGAGTAAACTCCGATGAACCGGCTCACTGTTACCTGTAGGCCGGTTTCTTCGTTGACTTCCCGGATAATAGCTTCCTGCACGGTCTCGCCGGGTTCGATGTGTCCGATGGGCAAGCCCCACACATTAAAGTCCATTCTTTTAATTAAAAGAATCCTGTCAGTCTCGTCAAAAATCACGGCTGCCACAGCAGGTTCAACGGTTTCTGGCCAGGCATAGGTGGGCTTGTCCCAGGGACGAGCCGTTATTGTAGGGTTAAAAATTCCTCTGAGGTTTGAGATTCTGGCATCCGGAAGGCGGAAATCCTTAGGGGAAGGGAAAGCGATGGCCTTGTCCGAGCAGAAAATCGCCGTGATTCCCTGCTGGTGAGCCCCTAGGATATCGGTATAGGGATTGTCCCCTACCATGGCCACCCCTAGCTTGGGATCTAGATGATCAAGGACTGTGCGAAACATTGGGGGATAGGGCTTCCCAATGACGAGCGGACGTTTACCAGAGGAGGTCTGAATGGCACGAACGATGGCACCGGTTCCTGGGCAAGGGCCTTCGGGGCCGGGAAAGGTTGCGTCGACGTTGGTGGCAATAAAGTTGGCACCCAGGTTAATCAACCGAATGGCTTGGCTTATATGACCGAAGGAAAGTTGATCATCATGCCCCACAACCACAGCTTGGCAGGGACCATTTTCCACCAGCTCTATTCCAAACTGCCGGATCTCCGTTTTTAGACCTTCACTTCCCAATACATAGACAGAACGTATATTCATTAAGCTGAGATTTTTGGCTGTGGTCCAACCGCTGGAAATTACCTCGTCCAAGTGAGCTTCTAGACCAAGACTTTGTAATCGTTCGACGAATTGCTGTCGTGTGGGGATCGGGTCATTGGTTAAGAAATAGATACGTTTATTTAGCTTGCGCAGTTGTACCAGGGTTTCCTTTACACCGGGGAGCAGTTTACCGCCGATATAGATAACGCCATCCAAATCAAATAAGAAAACATCAAATTTTTCTGCTAACAGGGAAATCCCCTCCTTTTTTAGCAGCATCCATTTGGGTAGTATAAATCATTCGTTTTCCCCTTCCTATCAGAATAGTAGGGGCTTAACTAAGCTTGTGCGGGCAAAGCTCAAAAAAGAAGCTTACCGAAAGTAAGCTTCTCAACTGAAAACGGTAAGCTTCCCTACGGTGGTATTAGCCACATCAGGTTCGAGGGTTGGAGTTATCTCCTCTCAGCCGTTCGGCACCCCTAGCCAAGTATTTATGCTATGTAAATTGTAATTCATAGATCAATTGTTTGTAAAGACAAATTATGGATGTGATGGGGTCCGCAGCCATTTCCCAGATGGAGCGGATGCTACTATATTAATAAATTCACCGCTATCTTTAATAGGATGAGCCGTACCACCGTAACGGTTAAAATATCGTAAGTGTGGGCGTATTTTTTTATACCTAGAAGGAGAAAGCATAGTCCTTTCAAGAAATTAAAGAGAAAGCAATGATCAACCGGAGGTAATGAATGACATACGCCATAAATCTATACTTTAATAAGGAAGCGGAGACTTATATAACGAGTATTTGGAGGAGTTTGGAAAGGTTGGAAAAGGGCAAGTGTCTCACTTGCGCCAACGGCAGACCCCACATTACATTGGCTATCTATGATGATCTCGATTTGGAAGTAGCCAAAAAGCGATTGGAGACCCTTAGTAGCAGTGTTTATTCCTTTGATTTAAAGCTGCTTCAGATTGGTATTTTTCCTCATAATAAAGGGGCTATTTTTTTAACACCGAACCTAACAGATCGTTTATTTCAAATACACCGGCATTTTCACCAGTTGTTTAAGGAGTTTGAAGAGCAAGGGTGGGATTATTATAAGCCTCAGTCTTGGTATCCCCACTGCACGCTCTCGCTGGAAACTCCTACGGAGCACATACCAAGTGTACTTGAGCAAATCCTAAAGATTTTTCGCCCCATTGATGTTTCGATTCGATCCATCGGTATCGTATCATTAGATCCGATTAATTATTTGTTTCAAATCGATTTACGGGAAAAGTAGGGCAGAATTATTTTTAATCTTATTTTTTCCCTGTTTTAATTAAGTCCTTATTATAGTGTACAGAAATATAAAAGCCTTTAACTGGTAAACGGCCTGGTAAATAGTGGCGTAAGGGGGATGTTTTTATGCTTCATAAAATTCATACGCAATCCGTCAGTCGTGACCAAATGATTGATATTACCAATCAAGTTAAAGCAGTGATCCAGCAAGAAAAGATTAGGGATGGGGTTGTGACGGTCTACTGTCCCCATACGACAGCTGGTATCACCATTAACGAAAATGCCGATCCGGATGTAGTAAGGGATCTGTTGCTGCGATTGGCTGAGGTCTACCCTTGGGAGCATCCTCAATACCGTCACGCCGAAGGGAATTCGGCTGCCCACTTAAAGGCAAGTACCCTGGGGGCCTCCCAAACAATTCCGGTGGCAGATGGACAGCTCCTGTTGGGGACATGGCAAGGGATTTATTTCTGTGAGTTTGATGGCCCTAGGAGGCGGACCTTTTATGTAAAGGTACAAAGGGATTAACCGAAGGCATTTGGGGTCAGGCTCGCAGCACGGCAGGCCGGACCCCTTTCTGGTTTTTTTAAAAGAAGGCCAGTAAATTCCGGCAAAAATTGACGCAGTTAGACCTTGCTAGTATAGTAGTTTAAAGGAATAAAACGGGAGTTGAAGTGACTATGTCTGTACAAGCTGTGGTGGAGTTTTTTCAGCAGAGAGGAGGAGGCGTGGAAATACTCACCTTTGAGGATACCAGTACCGTGGCCAAGGCTGCGGCTTCTTTAGGGGTAACCCCGGGTGAGATTGCCAAGTCATTACTTTTCAAGATTAGGGACGATTTTATGATGGTGCTGATGGCTGGGGACAAGCGGTTGGATAACCGGAAATTTAAGGATGCTTTCCAAGCCAAAGCCAAAATGCCGGAGATTGATGAAGTGTTAGCAGTAACAGGGCATCCGGTTGGCGGGGTTTGTCCCTTTGGTCTAAAGCAGCCGTTACCCATTTACTTGGATCAATCCCTCCGGGCCTATGAGCATGTTTTTCCGGCGGCGGGGGCAACAAATGCTGCGGTAAAAATAAAAGTTGATGAATTGGCAGAGCTTACCGAAGCAAAGTGGGTGGATGTGGCCCAGGCTTAGTGGTGCAATACTGCAAGCCTGACCCCATGTATTATGCATGCATGCCTGGGAGCCGTTCATTTATAGTTATAGATGGTGTATAATACCTTAGACATAGAATAAGGTTAGGGGGATGCAGTCATGGAAAAAATTCAAATGAATGTCCCGTTGGTGGAGATGGACGGCGACGAGATGACGAGGGTAATCTGGCAACAGATTAAAGATATTCTCTTAGTTCCATACATAGATTTAAAAACGGTGTACTTTGATTTGGGTCTCAAAAAACGTGATGAAACGGAAGATAGAATCACCGTAGAGGCCGCAGAGGCAACTAAAAAATATGGCGTAGCGGTTAAATGCGCAACGATTACTCCCAACGCCCAACGGGTGGAGGAATATAACCTAAAACAAATGTGGAAAAGCCCCAATGGAACCATTCGGGCCATTTTAGATGGGACCGTTTTTCGGGCACCCATTATTGTTAAGAATGTTAAACCCTTCGTTAAAACCTGGGAAAGGCCCATTACCATTGCCAGGCACGCTTACGGTGATATTTATCGAAATGTCGAATTAAAGGTTGAACAAAAGGGTAAAGCAGAATTGGTTTTTACCGGGGAAGATGGCCAAGTGGTAAAAGAAGTCATCCACAATTTTGGCGGCCCTGGTATTCTCATGGGTATGCATAACCTAGATGGTTCGGTGGAAAGTTTTGCCAGGGCTTGCTTTAGCTATGCGTTGGATCAAAGTCAGGATCTGTGGTTTTCCACGAAAGATACCATTTCCAAAAAATATGACCATACCTTCAAGGATATCTTCCAGGAGGTTTATGACAGGGAATATAAAGATCAGTTTGACGCAAAGGGAATCGAGTATTTCTATACCTTAATTGATGATGCTGTGGCCAGGGTGATCCGTAGTTCCGGGGGCTTTATCTGGGCCTGTAAAAACTATGATGGAGATGTCATGTCGGATATGGTGGCCACTGCCTTTGGCAGCTTAGCCATGATGACATCGGTCTTAGTCTCACCCCAGGGGCATTATGAATATGAAGCAGCCCATGGAACCGTAACCAGACACTATTATCAACACCTCAAGGGGCAAGAAACCTCAACCAACCCAGTGGCAACTTTATTTGCCTGGACAGGAGCCCTAAGAAAAAGGGGCGAATTAGATAAGCTGAAGGACTTGGTAAGGTTTGCCAACACCCTGGAAAAGGCGGCCACAGATACAATCGAACAAGGCGTCATGACGAAGGATTTAGCCCTACTTGCCGAGGGGGAAAAGGTGGTTGTCAATACCAGACAGTTCCTTGAGGAAATTAACGCACGCTTGATCAAAATGATCTAAGAGCAAAGGCAAGCGCGGACCCCAAGCCGGGAATATTGTTAAACGGTAATAAAAAAACTGTCCTTAACCTTTGTTAGGGACAGTTTTTTGGTATAAAGGATTTTAAGATCAACTATCAATAACCTCATTCAGTAAATCAATGGCTTGCTCTTGGGCGATGCCTTTTACAAGGGCTAGTTCGCTAAGCAATATTTGTTGAGCATTATCCAACATCGCTTTATCTCCTACGGCCAGTGTCTTTTTTTTACCCAGGCGTATTAGGTCACGGATAACCTGGGCCCCTTGGTAGATATCGCCACTCTTCATTTTGCTCATATTATTGCGGTATCTTTGATTTGGGTTAAGGTTTAGATCGGATTCTCCCTGATTTAAAGTGGTAATGACATCTTCAAGTATATCTAAGTCCACAACTGGCCGAATTCCTAGTTTAGATTCGATAGGAAACATTACTTGCATACCTCGGATCGTCATGACATAATAAGGCCGCTTAATCCCAAGTATTTCCTTTTCCTCGATCGCTTCGATAACACTAGCCCCATGCATGGGGTAAAAAACCTTGTCACCAACCTGGAACATAAAACCCACCCCCTTGCGTACTACAATCAGTATACCACACGGGAGAGTGAATATCAAACATATATTTTACCATAACAATTTATTGCAAGTCAATAAAAATATCGGAAAGAAATTACCCCTCTATGAACAGCTGTTTCTATTTGCTATAATTATCCAAGGCCTGAGCAAAATCCTTGGGTAAGGGTGCATTGACCGTCAAGGGACGGTTGTCTTGGGGGTTAATAAAGCTTACAGAGGTGGCATGTAAAGCTTGTCTGTTAATCAAAGGTGAACGCACACCATACATATGGTCACCAAGGATGGGGCAGCCCCGATGGGCTAGATGCAGGCGAATTTGGTGGGTTCTGCCGGTTTCCAGGGATAGTTCTAATAAAGAAGCATCCTCGGAGGTGCGAAGGATCCGGTAATGTGTGATGGCCTGCTCACCCTGCGGCGTGACAGCCCGACGATTGGGCAGGGTTGGGTGTGGCCCAATGGGGGCATCAATCGTACCGGAGGGCGGAGAGATTACCCCCTTCACCAGGGCCCAATAGGTACGTTTGAGGCTGCCTTCCTTTAATTGTTGTTCAAGAATAAACTGGCTGCGGGAATCCTTGGCAAAAATCACACAGCCGGTGGTTTCCCGATCCAGCCTATGAACAGGGCGGATGGTATTTAACTGGCCCCGTTCTTTTAGGTAGTAGGCTAAATAGTTTGCCAAGGTACCACCCGTGGTCCGGCCAGTGGGATGAACAAGTTGTTGGGGCGGTTTATTCAGGATGATTAAATGTTCATCCTCATAGAGCATTTCAATAATACCTTTTTCTGGCTGGACACCGTAAGTCGTGTCCTCCAAAAGAACGACGCTTAAGGTATCAGCCGCCTTAACCTTTTTCTGTAGGAAGGCTGTTTTACCATTTAATCGAATGCCCTTACGGTGGGTTAGTTTCTGAATCTTTCTGCCGGAATATTGTAAAATGTCCTTTAAATATTTTTCCACCGTTAAACCAGCATGTTCCTCTGTTACCTTGTAAGTAGTATATGATTTCAATTTTCGGCCATCCTTTTCAATAATAGTTTCAGATGTTGCTTCTTATTATTACAATTTTAACATAACCTAGTAAAACGAATCAGTATGGCAAGGCAGCATAAATGACAATATAACCAAAGTTGGTTAATTTAAAGTCATATTCAGAATAACGGAAATAATTAAAATATTAAATAAAATCTAAAAGGACTTTTTTGAAATGTAGCGAAGAAAAATATACATTAAGAACAACAGGCATATTCTCAAAAGGATTATAAATAGAAAGAGGGGTAAAAAGCCATGTTAAAAGAGATTGCTGGGTGGAAAAGTGTTCGGAAATTTACCAGTGACCCTGTGAGTAAGGAACAGTTATTAAGTGTAATGGAGGCTGGGCGACGGGCCCCTTCTTGGAAAAACATTCAGCCCTGGAAATTTATCGCCGTAACCAAGGAGGAAGATCGGAATAAGCTGGCAGAGGCCTTTTCCATGGGGGTATTAATAAAAAAGGCACCGGCTGTTATTGTCTGCGTAGGTAAACTGCAGGCTTGGGTGAAGGAACATCAGCTTGGGCAACTCAAAGAATTATTCGCTGCTTCCGGGGCCAATATGAGCGATGAGGATATTAACAAGAGATACCTGGATCATGAAATGGCCAAGTCCCTCGCTGCAAATCCTGCCTCATTGATGGCTCGTACCTTTGAGAACATTGGCATAGCCTATGCCTTCATGATCTTAGAAGCCATGAATCAAGGACTAGGGGCATGTGTCGTGGGTGAACTGGCCAATGAATTGGTGGCAGTAAATGATCCAAAGTATAACGAAGTAAAATCGTATTTCCATATTGGTGAGACAGAGGTTATAACCGCTGCCATTATCCTTGGCCACACGGCCAAGGAGACACCGGTCAACCCAAGAAAACCAGAAAGTGAAGTCATTTTCTTTAAACAATAAGCAAAAAGGAGTGTCGCTACTTGCGACACTCCTTTTTGCTTTTGCCGGGCATGTTTAGGGATTTATTCCCATTAGGGAAAATTAAGAATAATGTTGTTTTTCAATTGACGAACTAACATTTGTAACTTTATAATTAAGTTAACAAATATGTAATATTGCAAGAATACAAGTTTACAAGATTTGGAGGGATATCGGTGAAAAACATCCCCCTTCCATTGCACTATCAGATTACCAATGATCTACGTAAGCGATTAGAAAATGGAGAATGGAACGTAGGTGACATTTTCCCCGGGGATAAAGAATTGATGCAAGTCTACGGCGTTAGCAGCACGACGGTCCGTCGGGCCTTGGATGAGCTTGTTCGGGAGGGCTGGTTGGATCGCAGACCTGGTAAAGGCACCTTTGTGAAGAAACAGTATGTGGAGACCCTTGGTAAGCTAACGGGCTTCTTTGACCAAGTCCGGGCAAAGGGTTACCACCCCAGTTCCCGGTTATTACGGGTTGCCGAAGTGGACATTACGGAATTCGAAGAATATGAATTGGATGTATTTGAAAGCGAAAGGCTGTTTTTGATTGAGAAGGTGCAAATGCTGGATGATGAGCCCACGGTGCTGGTCAAGAGCTTTTGGCCCATTGAGATTGGCCGGGAATTGGCGAAATACAATTTGATGGAGCAGGGTACCTATGAAATTGCACAACAGGAATTAGGGATTGCACTGGAAGAAGCCCAGCAGGATATTTATGCCTCTTTGGCCACGGAGGCTGAATACCAACATCTGAAGGTCAATGAAGGTGCTGCCATTCTAGTGATGAAACGGCTGGTCCTTTCCCAAAGAAAGCCGATTGAGTTTTCCATAAACTTTTACCAGGCTGATAAATACAGATATCGGGTCAATTTAAAAAACGAAATGATTCAGGATGGCAACGGAATCATTGTAGTGGAAAATCAGGAGTGATTAAAAGATGGCATTAGCAACGCTAAAGGACGTATTGGCAAATCGAAAAGAGTGTCGGGCAGTGGGAGCCTTTAGTACCTACGATTTATTTTCTGCCCAGGGCATCATTCAAGGAGCGGAAAAAGAAGGCTTGCCGGTTATTGCTATGCTGGGAGCACCTGTATTAGCGAAAACCGGCAATGACTACATAGCAAAAAACCTTATTTGTCTGGCAGAGAAGGCAAAGGTTCCCGTGGTGGTATTTCTGGATCATGCCAAAGACTATGCCACCTGCTTAAAAGCCATGCAGCTAGGTTTTAGTGCGGTCATGATTGATGGTTCACACCTTTCTTTAGAAGGAAACATTCAATTAACCGCCAAAGTTGTTGAGGCTGCCCAGCATCTGGGAATTTCCGTAGAGGGGGAATTGGGGGCTTTGTCCGGCATCGAAGATGGGGAAGAAGTGAAGAATGCCAAAATGACGGATCCCACAAAGGTTCGTCAATTTGTGGAAAATACAGGCATTGACGCCTTGGCAGTTTCCATTGGCAATGCACATGGCCTTTATAAAGGGGAACCCAACCTGAATTTTGAGATTTTACAGCAGTGTGAACAGAATAGTCCGGTACCGCTAGTTTTACACGGGGGTACCGGCTTAACCCAGCAACAGTTTGCCTCGGCTGTTCAATATGGCATCAAGAAAATTAATATCGGCACCGAGATAAAAAAAGCCTACATCGAAGCCTTTATCGCTGCCCAGGAACAAAAGCCCGCCGCCTATGACCTGATTGGTATTCCCCAGGCTTGCAAGGAGGCAGTGACTGGTGTAGCCGCCGAAAAATTGAGATTTTTTGCAACAGGCTGGGCAAGCAGCATCTGATTACAAATATTTCAAAGGAGGTAGCCATGTGACCGGTTCACAAACATTGGTAGTGGCACAGACCGGGGGGCCCAGTGCTGTTATCAATAGTACCTTGGCAGGCATCATCGAAGAAGCCCGGTCCTGGCCTGAAATAAAAGACGTTATTGGCTGTGTCCATGGGTATCACGGTTTATTCGGCCAAAATTATATAAGTCTTTCGGGGTTTGATGATGATTTATTAAAAAGATTAAGGAATACGCCCGGTGCTTTTTTAGGCTCCAGTCGTTTACCGCTGACGGACAACCATTTTGCTCAAATTCCCGCCTTACTGGATGACTTAAAAGCCGGCTATTATTTGCAAATTGGCGGCAACGGAACGATGTATGCAGCTAACCTCATTGCAGAAGAAATCAAGCAAGCCGGTAAAGACATGCAAGTTATTGGCGTTCCTAAAACCGTCGATAATGACATCATTTTAATGGATCACACACCGGGTTTCGCCAGTGCAGCCCGCTATGTAATTCAGGCAACCCTGGATAATGGCATAGACCTTTGGTCCATGCGTCACTTTGAGCAAGTTAGAATCCTTGAGGTGATGGGCAGGAATGTTGGTTGGCTGGCAGCGGCCAGTGGTTTTGCTCAAAGGAATGAAAAAGAAGCTCCCCACCTGATTTATTTACCCGAAATACCCTTTCATGAAGATGAATTTATCAAAGATGTACAGGCCGTTGTGCAGGAGCTTGGTTATGCCGTGGTGGTGGTGGGTGAAGGGATTCGAGATGAACAGGGAAACTCCATTGGCAATAATCCCTTTACCGATGTCAACAAGGGCAGCCAGGTTTTTGGCGGGGCAGCCAGTTATTTGGCCGCGAAAGTAACCCAAGAGCTAAAGATTCGGGCCAGAGCACAGGATTTGGGTATGGTACAACGATGCTTTACACCGGTTCGTTCCGAACTGGATGAACAAGAGGCCTATTGGGTGGGCCGGGCCGCCGTACGGGCGGCAGTGGCCGGACAAGGGGGCAACATGGTCTATGTAGAGAAGCTGGCAGCGAGGGAATTATTACCATACCAGACGCTTCCCTTAGCCAGGATTGGTGGCAAGGAAAAAGAAGTTCCCGAAAAGTTTTACAATAAACAAGCCAAACACGTAACGGCAGAATTTAAGGCATGGTTAAAACCGTTACTGGGTCAATGGCATTTGCAATACCTGCACTTACATGATTTCCCTAAGCCCCAGGATATTCACGGGCAGGGGGTGAAAGCGGAAGGGTAATGGCTTTCCACCAGGGCAAAAAGAACCGATTACTTTTATTGAATGGAGGAGTAGACATGTTAAAAGCAAAGAAACTGGTTTTATTGATGACTTTCGTTTTAACATCAGCCATCCTGTTAGCTGGCTGCGGCAGCTCCCAAGAGGAGAAAAAGGGAACCCCAGCTGGCGGTGACAAAAAAATCGTCATCAAATACAGTCTGCCGGATGCCGCCATTGATGGGGTGCCAGCCTATGAGGCAGCCAAGTCCATGAAAGAGAAGATTGAAAAGTATTCTAACGGGCAAGCAGAAGTAAAATTGTTTCCCGGTGGTCAGTTAGGCAGCGAACAGAAAAACGTTCCTGACGTACAAAAGGGTGTTATTGAGATGGCGATGATTACGGCAGGCAATATGACAGCTTTCTCCCCCTCCATTGGTGTTTATGACTTTCCTTACTTATTCAAAAGCAGAGAAGAGGCTTATCAGGTTATTGATACCCTGAACGACGATCTCAATGCACTGCAGATTAAAGAAAGCGGTACCAGAACGGTTGCTTGGTTGGAGCAAGGCTTCCGCCACATCACCAACAGCAAAAGACCCATTAACAGTATAGAAGACTTAAAGGGCTTAAAGATTCGTATACCTAACAACAAATATGTGGTGGAGGCTTTCCGGTCCTGGGGGGTTGAACCGGTGCCGATGGCCTGGGATGAAACCTTTAACGCGGTACAGCAAAGGGTGGTAGACGGGCAAGAAAACCCCTATTCCAGTATTTATCAATCAAAGATGTACGAAGTACAGGATTATGTAACCGAACTGCACTATAAACTTTGGTTAGGTACCATTATTGTCAGCGACAAGTGGTTCCAGGGACTGCCCGCTGATGTACAAGAAGCCATCGTGAAGGCTGGCCAAGAAGTTGCCCAAGAAAACCGTCAATTAATGGCGAAGCAAGAGGAAGACCTGAAGAAGCAGTTAACTGAGAAGGGTCTAAAAATTAGTCCCGCTCCGGCCGATGAAGATAAGTGGATGACCAATGCGATGTCTACCTGGCCCAAGTTTTATGGTGAACTGCCGGATCCCACCATCTTAGACAAAGCGATGAAAGTATTAGGCAGGGAAAAGCCCCAGGCTTAAATGAAAATTTATCTGAGAGAACCTTCTGCGGAAGGTTCTCTCAGATATACTGACTGGCAGGTGAGGGAATTAAATGAAAAAGCTGAAGTGGGTTATTGACAACATTGAAGAAATCATTGCCTCCATATTATTTTGTACGGTTATCTCTCTTCTCATGGCTCAGGTGATTGCCCGGTATATTTTTGGCCAAGGCTTAGCCTGGTCTGAGGAACTATTGCGCTTTGCCTTCCTGACCATGGTTTATTTTGCCGCTGCGCTGGGTGCCAAGCGGGGGGCCCATTTCCGGGTAACCGTGTTAGTTAACATCTTACCCGCTAAACTAAAAAGATGCTTAGAATTTATCCAGTACATCATTTCCTTTGTCTTTAACAGCTTTATTATCTATTTGGGGACCAAAGTGGTCGTTGATATGGAAGAATTCCCGCAAATATCTCAGATTCTGAGCTGGGATATGAGATATGTTTATGCCATGATTCCCATTGCTTTTATCTTTGTTAACATACGCCTACTAATAAGAATGTTTAGCGATTTCGGGTTCATTAAGGGCGAACCTTCAGCTTAGGGGGATTGACATGTTTGAAACCTGGGGTATATGGATCATTCTTTTTGCAACATTGTTGTTGGGTGTTCCTATTTATATTTCTTTGGGCATCTCTACCATCGTGGTACTCTTTTTTAGTTACATTCCTTTAGATATTGTGCCCTTAGACATGGCGAAGGTAGGGGATATGTTTCCCCTGCTGGCGATTCCCGCTTTTATTTTTGCCGGTGCCATTATGGAGCGGGGTGGCATGGCCGATCAAATTATTGATGTAGCCTCCATTTTTGTGGGGCGCATTAAAGGCGGCTTAGCTCTGGTCACCATTTTAGGCTGTATGTTCTTTGCGGCCATGATTGGCTCCGGTCCTGGGACCGTGGCAGCAATGGGAACCTTAATGCTGCCAGCCATGGTGCGGGCGGGCTATGATAAAAAGTTTGGGGCTGGTGTTTGTGCCACGGGCGGCACGTTGGGTATTCTTATTCCCCCCAGCAACCCCATGATTATCTACGGTGTAATGGCCAACGTTTCGGTAGGTACCATGTTTATGGCAGGAATGTTGCCAGGCTTTATTGTTGGCGCAATACTGATGCTAACTTGCTATATCATCGCGAAGAAGCGTGGCTACCGGGGTATGGAGAAAACCTACACCACTAAAGAAGTTTTTGTAATTTTTAAAAATAACATTTGGTCTTTGTTAGCCCCAGTGATTATCCTAGGCGGTATCTATGCCGGGGTCTTTACACCGGTGGAAGCCTCCGCCATTGCCTGCTTCTATGCATTGTTTGTAGGAAAATTCATTATCAAGAAATTGACTTTGGTAGACATCTGGGAAAGCATTAAGCTGACCAACATAACGTCCGGTACCTCCATGATTATCGTTGGGGTCTCGGTGCTTTTTGGCCGCTTCTTAACCATCTATGAAGTCCCTCAATCTGTAGCAGGAGCCATGCTTTCCATTAGCTCCAATCCACAGATTATTCTATTCCTTATTTGTTTCATGCTGTTTTTTCTGGGGATGTTCATGGAGACCCTGTCCACCATCGTTATTTTGGTGCCAATTTTACTGCCGGTTATTACCCAGCTTGGGATTGACCCGGTCTACTTTGGTATTCTCTGGGTCTTAACCAATGAGGTAGCCCTGCTGTCGCCACCCTTGGGGGCCAACGTCTTTATTGCCATGACCATTGCCAAATTGTCTCTGGAGGATGCCACCAAAGGTGCACTGCCCTTTATGCTGGTACTTGTGGCGGTGGTTATTGCATTCATTTTCTTACCGGACGTGGTTCTTTTCCTGCCAAGGATACTGGGTGGCTATGCCGGGTAAACATCAAAGGAGGCTCTTGCAATGCGTAAAGCAGTGATCGTAGAACCCTATCGTTTTGAAATCCATGAAGCACCATCACCGAACTTACAGGAAGGGTTTGCCATTGTTCAAGTGGCGTATTGCGGTGTTTGCGGCTCTGAACTGCATGTTTATGAAGGAAAACACCCGAAGGTAAAACCTCCGGCCAATCCAGGTCATGAGGCTGTGGGAACGATTCAGCAAATAGCCTCTGGGACAAATGGGCTTAAGGTAGGAGATCAAGTAGCCATTGTACCTTTGGTCGGGTGTCAAGAATGTGACTATTGTAAGTTGGGTTATCCGAACCTCTGCAAGGATCGGAAAGTGGTGGGATTCCAACTGCCCGGCTGTTTAGCCGACGAGGTAGCCATCCCGGTGGATAATCTGATTAAATTGCCGGAGAATTGTGAGTTGGTAGAAGGTGCGTTACTGGAACCGATGGCTGTGGTGGTTCATTCTGTAGGTCTGCTGGATCGTGTGGCCCACCGTGCAAAAAGTGTGGTGATTGCCGGTGCAGGTACCATTGGTATTTTAATTGGGCTTTTCCTAAAAGAAACCAAGGGGTTAAATGTTTACTTTTTAGAAATTAATCCCCAGCGAAAAAAATTAACCGAGAACTTAGGCTTTAAAGTTTACCAAAGAATCGAAGACCTTCCTCTCCAGGGGGAAAGGACGGTGGCCTTCGAGTGCACGGGAAATAAAATGGTGCTGGATTCTTTGGTAACCCATGATCCCGCCCCGGAAGTTTTAGTTATCCTAGGTACCTTTGAGAAAACCCTGGGACTAAATATTTTTGAGATGTGCAAGAGGGAAACCTTTATTATCGGTTCTCAAATGTATACCAAACAAGACTTAGAAAAAGCGGCTGAGATCATGGCCAGCCCTTTAAAGGACAGATTTAAAGCCATTTTGGTCGAGCGTATTTATTCTTTGGCAGAGTCAAAGGAGGCCTTTGATGAGGCCTTAAGTTCAAAGAATGGTACCAAGGTATTAATTCAAGTCAACTTGTAAAGAGAATTTAGCCCACTGCAAAGAGAAACGCCACTGAATAGAAATCAGCGGCGTTTTTTTGTTGGCTTGGCATGTTTGACGAGCCAATAATTTGCAAGAAGCCCGGTCACGCCGAAGCAGCGGGGAGACAACCCAGAGGCAAGGAGCTTCGGATTTGCTGACGGATTGGTCCGCACAAGTTGTTAAATGCTGTTAAATTAAGAAAATCTTAAGATTTGTGCTGAGCCGATATTAAGAATTGAACGATATAATTTGGCTAGTGGCAAGAAAAATAATAAACTATTCAGAAGGGAGAGTGAAAAATGGAAAATTACTTTGTACTGGTTGTTGATGATGACAAGGAAATCAGAGATGCCATTGAGATATATCTAAAAAATGAAGGCATTACAGTGATTAAAGCCCAGGACGGTATTGAGGCCATCGAAAAGTTAAATGAGCATGCCATTCACCTTATTATCTTAGATATCATGATGCCCCGTTTGGATGGCATTGCCACGACCTTTAAAATCCGGGAGAAACAAAATATTCCGATCCTCATCCTCAGTGCCAAAAGTGAGGATACGGATAAGATTTTAGGTCTGCAAATTGGCGCGGACGATTATGTGACCAAGCCCTTCAACCCACTGGAATTGATCGCCCGGGTCAAATCGCAACTGAGGCGATACGTTACACTGGGTACCTACGAAGGGATCAATAAGGTTATTGATCTAAGGGGTCTTACCTTAGAGCAGGGGGCGAAAGAAGTCACGGTTAACGGCGAGGTTGTTAAATTAACACCCATCGAATACAAGATTGTGGAACTTCTTATGACCCATGCTGGCCGCGTGTTTTCGATCAATGAGATTTATGAGCGGGTTTGGAAGGAACCGGGTTACAATGCGGAAAACACGGTGGCCGTACATATCCGAAAAATACGTGAAAAAATTGAGATTGATCCCAAAAATCCAAGATATTTAAAGGTGGTATGGGGAATTGGCTACAAAATGGAAAAGTAGGGCCTTATTGCTGGCCTGGATTTTACTGGTTACCTTTGGACTGAGCGGCATATTGTCAGCCCTGTCCCAGGGGAGTGACTATTTTAAAAAGGATTATTTCCAAACACAGGGTTTTGCAGGTCAGTTAAATGAATTTATTGATTACTTAAGCATATTTGAATTAAACTATCGGACCCCGGAAGAAATGAAAAAGGGGATTACCGTATCCCAGGAAGAAATTGAAGAACATCGTAATCGCTATGGCGATTTAGCCACACAAATTGCCGATATAACAGGGCAATATGAAGAAAAAATTTTGGCGGCGGAAAATGTTAAAAATAAGGAATTGGCGGACATCTACATTACCGAAAGGGACACCAAAATAGAGGACATTGCCAATAACTTTAAAAGTGATGATCATGTACGGGCCAAGATTGTGAAAGAAAAGGAAGAAAAGATAGACCAATACTACCGGAAACTAGAGGACCACCGGACACAGTTTGCCAATGTAAGAACGGGCTTTATCTATTATTTAAAGGATAACACCACCGGAGAGGTGTTTACCAATTTAGCTGCAGCGAATGAGTCTGAAGCCAATCAACTTATGAATAGCAAAAACACGCTGTTTATACGCAGTTATCCCAACGCCCAATATGGTTATCTGAGGACTACCGGCAGACCCTATAATTTTGGCTATAATGAGGAACTACTGGGTAATCCTTTGGTCCGGGAGAAGGCCTTTGAGGGGAAGATTGCGGTACCCATGGTCCGGGAAAAGGCCCTTGAGGGGGGGATTACGGTACCCAATGCAGCCGCCACAACCAGTATGATTTTGAGCAATTACCACGATTATCAGCAAAAGCAACAACTCTTCCTTATTTATACCTTGAGTGCCTTGCTGTCCCTTTTACTAAGTTTTTATATCTATAAAAAAACCACCATGGTAAAGCTGGCGGCCATCGAAAACTGGCAGGCCTACTATAATCGCATACCCCTTGATGTCAGTGTAGGGATCTTTGTGTTCATCGGTTTTATCACCTTGATCCGGTTAACCTATCCCTATGCCCTATATTTACATGAATATTTCTATAGCTTTGTGGTGAGGTCGCTAGTTGATGTAATCGTTACAGCCCCCTTCCTTGCTTTAACCCTTAGCCAAGGCAAATTGATCCTGGCCAGAGTAAATGACAGAACCAAGCTCCAAGCGGAGTGGACGAATAGTTTAACCCATCGGGTTTGCTGTGGCATAAAGGGGGCCTTTCTGATTCGAAGCATCGGTACCCAAATAATAATTATTTTACTACTGGTCTTTGCCTGCGGTGTCGGGTCCATTGTTGTGCTGATGGAGCCAGAAATGCTTTTGCTCTACCTGCCGTTTTTAATCGTCATTGGGATACCCATGGCCATGCTGATCTTTAAGCGGATGGGCTATTTTAACCGCATTGTTTGCTATACCAATGAGTTGACCCGGGGAAACCTGGAACCGGATCTGCCGGTATTGGGAAAATCTGTCTTAGCAACCCTGGCCCACAATATCAATCAGTTAAAGCAGGGGGTTAAGTCGTCCCAAAGGGAACAGGCCAAAAGCGAAAGGTTAAAAACAGAACTAATTACCAATGTCAGCCATGACCTGCGCACACCCCTAACCTCAATCATTACCTATACCGAATTGCTCAAGACACCGGATCTGGCGGAGGAGGATCGAGAAGCCTATATCCAAATTATCGACCGCAAGGCCAAACGTTTAAAGGTGCTAATTGATGATCTCTTTGAAGCGTCCAAAATGGCCAGCGGCAGCATCGAACTGACCAAAGAAAAGGTGGATCTGGTCCAACTCCTCCAGCAGGCCTTGGCAGAGCATAACGAAGCAATCAGTGAGTCAACCCTGCAATTGCGGGTCACAACACCGGATAAGCCTCTTCACGCCCTTGTGGATGGACAAAAGCTCTGGCGGGTCTTTGATAATCTAATCGGAAATATCTTAAAATACTCCTTAGAAAATACCCGGGTTTATATTTCAATGAAAAATAGCAACAACAAAGCTGTTTTAATATTTAAAAACGTAACCAAGTATGAGTTGGGCGAAAACATTGATGAGATGTTTGAACGGTTTAAACGCGGTGACACCTCCCGCCACACAGATGGCTCAGGCCTTGGTCTAGCCATTGCCAAATCAATTGTCGACCTGCATCAGGGAAACTTAGATATTGAAGTGGACGGGGATCTGTTTAAAATAACCCTAACATTGAATACCCTATAAGACAAATGTGACAGCGGGACGAGGTCTCGCTGTTATTTTTTGCATAGCTGTTAAACCAGTGGCAAAAAATAAATAGAAAAGACCCTGTGCATACCAGATAATGTATTCTTTTCGACATGCTGAAAAAACACCTAATCCTTAATAGGAAATTGGCATAGGTTGTAGAAGGTTTTGTTGTAGAAGTTTTTGTTGAAAACAACACTAAATATAAAGTGAGGGGAACAACTTGACAAATAAGATCCGAGTTGGCATTGTGGGCTATGGAAATCTAGGCAAGGGTGTTCATTCAGCCATTAAGCAGAACCCGGATATGGAACTGGTAGCCATATTCACCAGAAGGGACGTTGCAGCGGTTAAAGTTGCTGCCGGAGGAGTCGAGGTTTTAAATGTGGCTGAGGCCGGGCAATATACCAACAAAATTGATGTCATGATCCTGTGTGGCGGTTCCGCCACAGACCTGCCCGAACAAGGCCCGTTCTTTGCTAAAATGTATAATACGGTGGATAGCTTCGATACCCATGCTAAGATCCCCGAGTATTTTGCCGCGGTGGATCAGGTGGCCAAGGCCAGCGGCAAAACCAGTGCCATTTCCATTGGCTGGGATCCGGGGTTGTTTTCCATGAATCGCATGTTAGCTGGGGCGATCCTGCCCGAAGGCAAAGAGTATACCTTCTGGGGTCCCGGGGTAAGCCAGGGGCATTCAGATGCCATTAGAAGGATACCGGGGGTCAAAGGCGGCATTCAATACACCATTCCCGTCAATGAGGCCATTGAGAGAATTAGAAAAAGTGAAAACCCAGATTTAAGCACAAGGGAAAAACACCTCAGGGATTGTTATGTAGTTGCCGAAGAAGGGGCCGATCAGGAACAAATCGCTGAAAAAATTAAAACCATGCCCAACTATTTTTCAGATTATGATACGAAGGTAACCTTTATCACAGAGACTGAATTAAAGCAAAACCACTCCCGGATGCCCCATGGTGGCTTTGTCATTCGCAGCGGGAAAACAGGTTGGAACAAAGAAAATAACCATATCATTGAGTTTTCTTTAAAGCTGGATAGCAACCCAGAATTCACCTCCAGTGTCCTAGTGGCCTATGCCCGGGCTGTATATCGGCTAAACCAAGAGGGACAAACCGGGGCTAAAACCGTGTTTGATATCCCCCTGGGGTATTTATCCAGTAAATCACCGGAAGATTTACGCCGCGAATTACTTTAGGCAGAGTCATGAGGGGTCAAGCTTGCAATACGGCGAGCTTGACCCCTTTGAACTGTCGCATTTTGCTGCAAATATTTGGTATGTTATACTTATAAGATACCAATTGCAAAGGTGTGAAAATATGGCACACTTATCCGCCAGATCAGGATACAGGAAATTGGAAGAACGTCTGAATCGCTTTCCCCAAGGGGCACCTCCTTCGGATACCCTCTATAAAATCCTAAGTCTTTTATTTACCGAGAAGGAAGCCGCACTGGTGGCTCAACTGCCGATTAAGCCTTTTTCCGCCAAGCTGGCCAGCCGGATTTGGCAGCTGGATGAAGCTGAGACCCAGGAAATGTTAAATCGCCTAGCAGCCAGGGCCATACTTTTAGACGTTGATAACAACGGCACCTTGGAGTACATGCTGCCACCGCCCATGGCTGGTTTTTTTGAATTTTCTCTCATGCGGACCAGAGGTGATATTGATCAAAAATTATTAAGTGAACTCCTTTATCAATATCTCAATGAAGAAGAGGATTTTGTCAAGGACTTGTTTTTTAGCAGTGAAACCAGGCTGGGCCGGGTATTTGTACAGGAATCGGTGCTGACGAATGAAAATGCGATCCATGTTTTGGACTATGAAAGGGCCAGCCACTATATCAAGACAGCCACCCACATGGGTATCAGCATGTGCTATTGCCGTCATAAGATGCAGCATCTGGGTCGGGCCTGCCATGCACCAATGGATATCTGCATGACCTTTAACAACACCGCCGCTTCCTTGATTAAACATGGTTACGCCCGCAGGGTAGAGGTATCCGAAGGGCTCGAGCTTTTGCAAAGGGCCTACGAAAACAATTTGGTACAATGCGGTGAAAATGTTCGTGAACAGGTAAGTTTTATCTGCAACTGCTGCGGCTGCTGCTGTGAGGGCCTGGTGGCGGCAAAGAAATTTGGCCTACTCCAGCCAGTGCATACAACAAACTTTATTCCTAAAATTAATGAGGAACAGTGTATTGGCTGTGGCAAATGCACCAAAGTATGTCCCTTGGGTGCCATCACCCTGGTTTCCGTCCAAGGAACGGATCACGCCAAAAGAAAAGTAGCCAAGGTAGATGAGGAAATATGCCTGGGTTGTGGTGTCTGTGTCCGCTCCTGCGCTTACCAAGGGATTGCCCTGGAGCCCCGGCCGGAACGGGTAATTACCCCTGTAAACTCCGTTCATCGAGTGGTCTTAATGGCCATCGATAAGGGCCTGCTGCAGAATCTAATCTTTGATAACCAAGTCTTTGGCAGTCACCGGGCCATGGCGGCCATCTTAAACGTAATCCTTAAACTGCCTCCGGTAAAACGAAGTCTGGCCTCGAAACAAATGAAATCGATTTACTTAGAAAAGCTAATTAGCAAAGCAACAAAGTAGTAAGGGTTGTGGGTATTATTAAAGTGAGGGTTATGGATGAAGGATTTGCAGGGAATGATTCGAAGAAATTATCAATTGAGCAGGCAATTAACACCTTTAAATGAAGCCATTTATACGGATATTGTGTGTTACCTGCGGACCAGTGCCTTGGATGATTTTACGGTGGAAGAAATGATTCAGGAAATACTGGAGATATTTGTCGACACCCAGGCCAGGGGTGAGAAGATTGAACAGGTCATTGGCAGTGATTATCGGGCCTTTTGTGATAGGCGAATAGCCGAAGCTTTAAAACAACCTCGCCGCCGCCAACAATGGCAAAAACACCTGGCCAATGTGGAAATCGGACTAAATGCACTGATCCTATTGTGGCTGATCGATTTAGCATTTAAACATCTACCCAGAATGGTTCATTATAAAAATATCCTGCTCAGTTATCAAGTGAACGCAGCTTTTTTGGTCAATGCGCTGTTGATTATTTTGGTGGCAACCTTTGCCACAAATTATATTGGAAAGAACAGTTTTTCCTTATCTGCCAATAAAGAAAAACGAAAAAAAATTGGCTTAATCAGCGGCTTTGCCGTGGGTACGCTGTTTGCCTTATTTATTCTAATATCAAGGGAACTTAGTGCCCAGATACTTTTTACCACAAAGCTTCATTACATCGCAGCCACCCTGGCTGCCGTCATGCTGATCCTTAAGGGGATCCAAGGAATTAACAACATAAAGTCTTGAAAGGATTAATAAACATGTCAAAAAGTCTGGTATTAGCGGAGAAACCCTCTGTGGCAAGGGATATCGCTCGCGTTCTAAATTGTCACAGAAAGGGCAATGGGTATTTGGAGGGTGAAAAATATATCGTCACCTGGGCTCTGGGGCATTTAGTGACCTTAGCTGACCCGGAGACCTATGACGAGAAATATAAAGCTTGGCGCCTAGAGGATTTACCCATGCTGCCCTCCCCTTTGAAGCTGGTGGTTATCAAACAAAGCAATAAACAGTATCAGGCTGTTAGGGAGCAACTAAATAGGAAAGATGTTCAGGAGATCATCATTGCCACCGATGCTGGCCGGGAAGGGGAACTGGTGGCCAGGTGGATTCTGGAAAAGGCCCATGCAACCAAGCCCATTAAGCGACTGTGGATTTCCTCTGTCACCGATAAGGCCATTCAAGAGGGCTTTAAAAAGCTAAGAAACGGCAAGGAGTACCAAAACCTCTATGCATCAGCGGTGGCTCGGGCAGAGGCCGACTGGCTGGTTGGCATAAACGCCAGCCGTGCGCTAACCTGTCGGTTTAATGCCCAGCTATCCTGTGGCAGGGTGCAAACACCTACTCTGGCCATGATTGCCAAACGGGAAGAGGAAATCAAAAACTTTCAGCCTCAAAAATATTTTGGTATCACCGCGGTTACAGAGAAAATAAAGTTTACCTGGCAGGATCGTCAGAGTAAAGATATAAAGACCTTTGATAAAGATTATTGTGATAAAGTACTGGCCTCCCTGGCAAATAAAAATGCACAGGTTATAGAGATCGCCAAGGTGGCCAAGAAAAGCTACTCGCCGCAGCTCTACGATCTAACCGAACTGCAGCGGGATGCCAATCGGTTATTCGGTTTCTCCGCTAAAGAAACACTTTCTATCATGCAGCGGATTTATGAACAGCACAAGGTGTTAACCTACCCACGAACGGATTCCCGTTACCTTTCATCGGATATCGTGGGTACGTTGCCTGATCGGCTAAGGGCCTGCAGTGATCAACCCTATACGAAGTTAGCGTATAAGCTGCTGAAAAATCCCATTAAACCCAACAAGTCCTTTGTGGATGACAGTAAAGTTTCTGATCACCATGCCATCATACCCACCGAGCAGACGGTTCTCATAAGTTCACTTAGTGATAAGGAAAGAAAGATTTATGATTTAGTAATAAAGAGGTTTTTAGCGGTACTATATCCGCCCCACGAGTACCAGCAAACAACGATAAAAGTAGCAATAGGTGAAGAACTTTTTATAGCCAAGGGTAAAACGGTCCTTGTCCAGGGCTGGCAGGAAGTATATCAGCATGAAGTTGAAACGGCAGGCCAAAGTGAGAATCTGACGGATCAAATTTTACCCATACTTAACAAAGGCGATACGATAAGGGTTTTGTCTCTAAGCCAAAGCAAAGGAGAAACCAAACCGCCCGAGCCCTTTACCGAGGGCAGCCTGCTATCGGCCATGGAAAACCCAACCAAGTACATGCCCCAGGCCCATAAGGATTTGCTAAAAACCCTGGACAAAACTGGCGGACTGGGTACCGTGGCCACCCGAGCCGATATCATAGAAAAACTGTTCAATAGCTTTCTGATCGAAAAGAAAGAAAAGCATGTATATATAACCTCCAAGGGAAAGCAACTCTTGGAGCTGGTTCCCGAGGGGTTACGTTCACCTGCCCTGACAGCCCGTTGGGAACAAGAGCTAGAGGCCATTGCCAAAGGAGTACAAACTAAGAATCGCTTTCTTAGCGAGATCAGAGACTATGCCAAGGCAGTGGTACAAGAGATCAAACAAAGTGAAAGCAAATTCAGACACGATAACTTGACCGGTACCAAATGCCCAGAGTGTGGTAAAAGAATGTTGGAAGTGAACGGCAAAAAGGGTAAAATGCTGGTTTGTCAAGATCGGGAATGTGGCTACCGGAAAGGACTTAGTAAAACAACCAATGCCAGATGCCCCGAATGTCATAAGCGTCTTGATCTGCATGGTGAAGGGGAAGGTCAAATCTTTGTCTGCAAGTGCGGCTTCCGGGAAAAGCTAACGGCCTTTAATGAAAGAAGGCAAACAGAGAAGGGCGGTAAAGTTTCAAAAAGGGATGTTAGCAATTACTTGAAGAGCCAAGAGAAAAGCAATAACTTTAACAACAATCCCCTGGCGGAGGCTCTGTCTAAGCTTAAACTTTAGGGAAATAGTTTACGTTAGAAGGCCGCTCCGGTTTAAGGGGTGGCCTATAAACGATGGAAAAAGGGGATGAATTTCATATCATCACAGATTAAAACAAATGCCATGCGAATCTTGACCGGCAAGAAAATTGATTACAACACCTATACCTACGACCATCATGACGGTAAAATTGATGGTGTTTCAGTGGCCCATAAAGCAGGGAAAGACCCCAAGACTGTTTATAAAACACTGGTTGCCCAAGGAAGCAGCAAAAACCTTTATGTCTTTATCGTGCCGGTAGAAGAGGAGTTGGATTTAAAAAAGGCTGCCAAGGCAACGGAAGAGAAAAAAATTGACATGATTCCAGTAAAGGATATTCAGAAACATACAGGGTACATCCGAGGCGGCTGCTCACCCATCGGCATGAAAAAACAGTATCCCACTTTCATTGACGCCAGCGCACAAAACCTGGCAAGGATCATTGTCAGTGGCGGGAAAATTGGTGTACAAGTTGAACTAAACCTATCGGATTTGGTAGATGTTGCCCAGGCCCAGGTTATTGATATTGTTAAGTAGGGCACTAAGGGCTAAGGACCAAGGGTTTAAAAGGAAAGGATGAAAAACCATCGATAATATAGCGAAAACCATTGACCATACACTGTTAAAACCCGATGCCACGAAGCAGCAAATAGAAAAATTAGCCAGGGAAGCACAGGCATATGGCTTTGCAGCGGTATGTGTCAATCCGGTTTGGGTGGAAACGGCATATAACATATTAAAAACCACACCCGAAGTCAAGGTAGCCACGGTCATCGGCTTTCCCCTGGGGGCTACTTTGCCGGAAGTGAAGGCCTTGGAAACCCAAAAGGCCATCGAACATGGGGCCACAGAGGTGGACATGGTTATCCATATGGGTGCTTTAAAGGAAAGACAGGACCAATTGGTGGAGCGGGATATTCGGGCCGTGGTGGAAGCGGCCAGGGGAAAAGCGTTGGTCAAGGTTATCATTGAAACAAGCCTGCTCACCGAGGAAGAGAAGATGAGGGCCTGCCACTTGGCAGTTGCCGCGGGAGCAGACTTTGTTAAAACCTCCACTGGTTTTTCCGGCGGTGGTGCCACGGTGCAGGATGTGGCTCTGATGCGCCAGAAGGTTGGCCCTACCATCGGAATAAAGGCTTCTGGTGGCATAAGAACCAGGGAAGATGCCCAAAGGATGCTGGAAGCCGGTGCCACAAGAATTGGCACCAGTGCCGGGGTTGCCATGCTTGGTTAAGAAACATCAGAAAAAAATAAATTTTTTCACAAATAAAAAGGAATTTTGCTAATTTTCTCTAATTTAATATAGTAAAATTCAATACCTGCCAGGTTTTAATATCACAAAATGGAGGGTATCGCGTGAAAAAATTAAACTATTGTGTTGATTGCAAAAGAATTGCTCGTTTTGACGGAGAATGCAGCTATTGTCAATCTCAAAAAATTAAAGACCTGACTAGAAAAGCACCGGTCAATGTAATAGGCACTAAAATTAAGGGCAGAGTCCTTAATGTCAAGGATCAAATGGTAGAAATCCTCTACATTGATGAAAATAAAAATACCTTTGTTAAACCCTTTGAAGCCCAACAGCTTCAAAAAGTTCTTTAATACATGTAGCCCCCTGGTATCTTGCCAATTAAATGAGATAACAGGGGGCTTATTTTTAAAGCACAAGTTAGAGCACAAAAGAACCGTCCCCTTGTGCTCCTCCGAATGACACCAATTTAAGCCTAATATAGTTGGCCAATTTCCTCTTCGGTTAGTTCACGCCATTCCCCGGGTTTGAGCTGAGGATCTAGGACCAGAGGGCCCATGGTAAGCCTCTTTAAGAAAGTTACCCTTTTGCTCACGGCTTCAAACATCCTTTTAACCTGGTGATATTTCCCCTCATAAATAGTAAGCTCAATTTCTGATTCCGGACCGGAACGAAGTATTTTTAACTGTCCCGGCATGGTTCGGTAACCATCTTCTAATGTTACACCGCGGGCAAAGGCATCAACATCTGCTTCGGTGACCACACCCTCAATTAAAGCATAATAGGTTTTAGGCACGTGCTTTTTTGGGGCTAAGAGCTGATGAGCCAGTTTACCGTTGTTCGTTAATAAGAGCAGGCCTTCGGTATCCTTATCCAAACGTCCCACCGGAAAGGGGTCAAAGGAATGATATTTTGGGTCAAGGAGATCGATAACGACCCTTTCCGAGGCGTCCTCAGTGGCAGATAAAAATCCCTGGGGTTTATTCAGCATGAGATAGATATATTCCCGGTATTCTATGACCTCACCCTGCACCTCAATCGTGTCACGGCTGGGATAAACATGCAAACCAGGGTCCAGGGCCAGTTCACCATTGACCAGCACCTGTTTTGCCTTGATTTGTTTTTTAATCTCTTTTCGAGTCCCCATGCCCATATGGGTCAACAGTTTATCCAGACGCATTTTTGCATGATTAGCCAAGTTCATCACCTCTTTATCAATCCCCGTCAATCCAACGCCAACCGGGCGGAAAGCCGTTTTTTAGCCAGTTACCATCCCCTTTAGCCCAACCCAAGGGAAAATGGTCCAAACAAACAAGATGCCAACCCTTGGCCCAGGTTCTTCCCTCCTGCTGGAGGGTTTCCCCCCTCAAATAGCGCAGGGCCAAGGAACAATCGGCTTCATTCCCTGCGGCTAAATTCAATTTTTGCACAGCAGCTTTTGCGGCTTCTACCGGCAGGCCCAAGGCTAAGGCTGGGCTGGGCCGAAAGCGTTTTCTCTCCACCGTGCCCAAAAGCCAACCGGAGCGGAGAACTTTCAAACCACGTAAGGGAGGTAATGCGATACTTTCCCAAAGAATATGGCCAGCTCGTTCAATTACCTGGCCGCCGCGGGGCATCCATTCCTGCCAGATTTTTTTATTTCCCCAAACCTGCTGGGAAAAGTCTGCGAGGGCTTGTTTGGTAGCTTCATCCAGGGTGGGGTTAGGCTGTTTTTTGGAGGCCTTCCTTTTGTCGGCAGGAGGGGTTTCCTTTTCCGATGCAGTGTTATCCTTTAGTTTCGCCACAAAATGACCTTCACCCTTCACCCAATGGGGCCACATTCTTTTTTGCTCAATTAATTCAAAGTGGGGGTAATGGGTCAAAAAATTCTCCATTTGCTGTTCATTCTCCTCCGGGGAAAAAGTACAGGTGGAGTAAACCACTTCCCCGCCGGGCTTTAATAAAGAAGGAACGGTAGCCAGAATTTCCTGTTGCCAGCCGACGTATTTGTCAACTGCCTCTTCGCTCCAATCCTTGGCCATATCTGGCTCCTTGCGAAACATGCCTTCGCCGGAGCAGGGTGCATCCACTAAAATCTTATCAAAAAATTCGCCAAATACCGGAGCCAAGTGTTGGGGGGATTCATTAAGAACAATGGCATTGACCACACCGAAACGCTCAATATTTTTTAGCAAGACCTTGGCCCTCTGGGGCTGCAGGTCATTTACCACCAGCAGTCCCTCCCTGCCCAGCCGGGCAGCCAATTGAAGGGACTTGCCACCCGGGGCAGCACACAGGTCCAATACCCTTTCCCCCGGTGACGGGTGTAAAAGCTCTGCTGGCAGCATGGCACTGGGTTCCTGGATATAATACAATCCTGCATAATAATAGGGGTGTTTTGCCGGGCGAGTGACTTCGCTATAATAGTACCCATCCCGGCTCCAGGGTATGGGTTCTTCAATAACATGTAAGCGTTTTTTTAGCTCCTCCGGAGTGAGCTTTAAGCCATTGGCCCGTAGTCCCGCCGTACGCGGTACGGCATAGCTTTGGAGAAATTGGGGGTAATCCTGACCCAGAAGTTTCTCCATTTTATTTAAAAAAGCAGCGGGTAATTTCATTTCCTTAGTTCCTTTCGTCTATTCGTTTAATTACCCTGGGTAAACTGGTTAACATGATAAACAATGGCTAAAATTATACAATAAGCCAACCGGATAGTCCAGTAAGTCATAACCGGCAAACATCAGCGTAAAATATAGATAGAAATATTTACCTATGGGGGAGGGGGATTAACATTGCAGCCAAGATTAAACCATCTCTGGCTAGGATTAATGGCAATTTTCTTTGGTTTTGCTTCGCTTTATCTCTGGTATATCATCTTTCCCGGCAAAGTTTCACCGGAGGCCTTTCAATATTTTTCCCTGGAACAGATAAACCAAGGCAGGGAACACAGCCGAATTCAACAGCTTTTGATGCTGGCTGTTGTTATATTAGAGGTTATTCTATTGTGCTGGTTTATTTGGAGCGGCAAGGCCATCGCCCTGACCCGCTGGACCCAACAAATAACCAGAGGTAGTTATTATGGCAGTGCTCTGCTGTATTTTTTAGGCCTATGGCTGATATTTAGGGTTCTTTATTTTCCATTTAGTTATCTTAACGGCTTTTTCTTACAGAAAAAGTGGGGCTTTTCCACCCAGACCTTCAGTGCCTGGTGGGTTGATACCCTAAAAAGTGCTGGTTTAGAACTGGGGCTTGGAATTTTAGGAGTTCTATTATTCTTTTGTATTCTTAAGCATTGGCCCAGGGCCTGGTGGTTGGTGGTTGCCTCCCTGCTGTCAATCTGGCTCGTGGCACAAAATTTTATTTGGCCCTTGGTGGTTTCTCCTATGTTTAACCGATTTGAACCAGTTAAAGACCCCGCTGTATTAAGGATGGTTAGTGAACTTTCCACCAAGGCAGGCATACCGGTTGACGAGGTACTGGTGATGGATGCCAGCAGGCGAACCACCCGTGCCAATGCCTACTTTGCAGGACTGGGTCAGACAAAACAAATTGTCTTGTATGATACACTTTTAGAGGATTATCCACCGGATCAAGTAAAGGCTGTGCTGGCCCATGAAATGGCCCACTGGCAACAGGGGCACATCCTAAAGGGTGTAACCCTAGCAATTTTCAGTAATTTTATATTATGGGGTTTGCTATTTATCTTTATTCGAACGACCATAGCACCCCTTACACGCTACCCTCCCCATACCTGGGCCCTTACCCTGTTGTTTTTTGCAGCCGTTTCCTTTATTGCCAGCCCAATACAAAGCAGCATCTCCCGGGGCATGGAAAGGGAGGCCGACCGTGTCTCGGTGCAGCTAACCGGGGATATTCCGGCGGCGGTTCGCCTACAGGTGAATCTGGTAGCCAAAAATTCATCCGATGTATCACCCCCAGCCTTTATCGAGTGGTTTAGCTACTCTCATCCCTCTGTATTAAACCGTATCCACCTATTACAGCAGGAAAAGGCAACGGATTTGTAAATATAAGAAATGTTTAATGTTTGTCGAAGCCTGTACTCATAGACATAGCGTGGCAACATTTTTACTTCCCGGGAATAGAATGAAGAAAGAAGTCTGGGGGGTGAAAATATTGATGGATCAGTGTCCATACATTCAAGGGGATCGGTGTAAGTTAACACAGGAAAACATAAAAGAGGATCAGGATTTTTTCCAAAACACCTGCAGCCATTCGGACTACCTAAAGAACTGTCCGAACTTTACCAGAAAGGTGTACGCCGCCAAGACCTACCACTTTATTGGATCATCACGCAGTTGTCCCTACATTTGCGAAGAGCGATGTGATGTAACGAAACATCCTGTATGTAAAAAACATAAAAGCTTTTATGACGATACTTGTTGCACCTCAAAATACTATGATAAATGCTCCTATTTTTCGGATAGAGTCAGTAGAATAAAACCGAACAGATATTTCAAACCAGCCTTTCGCTGTCCCTACCTTATCAACGAGATGTGTGAGCTTAGGCGCGTTAACATGTATCAGAAAAATAGAACCTTCTATCGCCACAACTGCATCAATTCCAATTACCACAAAAATTGCCCCTACTACCTTGAAAAGATAGGAAAGATCAAATATAAACATTACGGCAAAGTTTATGACAGTTGCACCTATAAAGATGGAGATTGGTGCAGATTAAGAAAAATCAAAGTGAAAGATAATTGCAAGGATTTTTATGACTATGCCTGTTGTAAAAAGAATTACGTTAAATGCTGTCCCCACTATGTGGAGGCTGCCTATCGAAAAAAATTAGATGAATAACCAAAGGCCCTGTGTCAAAAGCATGGGGCTTTTTTATTGGCTAAAAGCGAAGGGCAAAGCTTTAGGTCATGACAGATTAGTATGATAAAATAAACCTAACATGAACCAAGGAGGCAAAAGATGCAACATAGAGTATTGGGAAGGACAGGCCTGGAGGTTTCCGTGATCGGCTTTGGGGGGATTCCCATTCAGCGGATTACTGAACAAGAGGCCGTCACGCTGGTAAACGGAGCCTTGGATCGAGGGATAAATTTCTTTGATACCGCCCGAGGGTATACGGATAGTGAAGCTAAATTAGGCCTGGTGTTGAAGCAGCGGCGCCAGGAAGCCATCATAGCCACCAAATCCATGGCCAGATCCAAAGAAGGCATGGCGGCTGATATACAAAAAAGTTTAACGGCCCTGGGGGTTGACTATATCGATCTTTACCAATGCCACAATGTCAAGGACCGCGAATCCTTGGCACAGATCGTAAGCCCCAATGGAGCACTGGTGGCCTTAAAGGAAGCCCAAAGTAAGGGCATCATTGGTCATATTGGTATAACGGGGCATATTCAGGAGCTTTTAGTGGAAGCATTAAAGACAGGCGAATTTGCCACCGTACAGTTTCCCTTTAATGCAGTGGAAACCGAAGCCAAGGAACTATTGGATCTGGCTCACCAGACAAACACTGCGATTATTGTAATGAAGCCCCTGGCAGGGGGGGCCTTGCGCAATGCCAGACTGGCTCTGGGTTACCTGCTGGAACAGCCAGTGACCACCATTATTCCCGGCATGGATTCTCTACAACAGATAGAGGAAAACGCCCTGCTGGGTAATGAATGGACCCCCCTCAAGGAGGAAGAATGGGTTGTCTTAAAGGAAGAAACTGAAAAACTAGGCCAGGCCTTCTGCCGCCGCTGCGAATACTGTAAGCCCTGCCCCCAGGGAATCGATATCCCAACCGTATTTTTATTAGAGGGCTATTACAGCCGTTATGATTTAAAGGATTGGGCGAAGGAAAGATACAAAGACCTTGAGGCAAAGGCAGATGCCTGTATTGCGTGTGGCCAGTGTGAAGAAAAATGCCCCTATAGTCTGCCTATCCGGCAGATGCTGTCAGACTCAGCGGGAATACTGGCTGACGGCTGATGGCAATTTCAATGATTGTGACTGGCTGGGTATGGTTAATTGTTCGATAGGAGGTAAAACATGGTAGACCCACGAATATGCCAATTGGCTAAGAATCTTGTAAATTATTCATGTGCCATTCAGTCCGGTGAAAAAATCCTTATTGAAAACATCGGCTTAGAACTACCTTTGGTCAGGGAAATTATCAGGGAGGTGTATGCCGCAGGGGGTATTCCCTTTGCAACCATCAAGAATAATGCCGTGGAAAGGGCACTGCTGCTGGGGGCCAGTGAAGAACAAATGAAGGCCTTGGCAGAATACGAAGCTGCTAGAATGAAGCAAATGGATGCCTATATTGGGATACGTTCCGGGGACAATGCTTCGGAGTTAGCGGATGTGCCCCCAGAAAAGATGGAATTATATTTTAAACATTATTGGAATAAAGTGCATGGTGATATTCGGGTGGCTAAGACAAAGTGGGTGGTGCTGCGGTATCCTTCCCCAGCCATGTCCCAACTTGCCAATACCAGTACCGAAGCCTTTGAGGATTTTTACTTCCAGGTATGTAACCTGGATTACTCTAGGATGGACCGGGCCATGGACCCCTTGGTAGAGCTTTTGGAAAAAACCGACCGGGTAAGGATTGTGGGTCAAGGAACGGATTTGAGTTTTTCCATTAAATCATTGCCAGGTATTAAATGTGCTGGCAGGAGAAATATCCCCGATGGGGAGGTTTATACGGCACCCGAGCGGCAGTCCGTAAATGGCTGCATTACCTATAACACCCCGGCTGTTTATCAGGGTGTTACCTATGAGAATATCCGGCTGGAATTTGAGGCCGGTAAGATTATCAAAGCTACGGCCAATCATACCGAACGAATTAACAAAGTCTTTGATACCGATGAAGGTGCCAGATATATAGGGGAATTTGCTCTGGGGGTTAATCCCTATATTACAAAACCCATGAAGGATACCTTGTTTGATGAAAAAATTGCCGGCTCCATCCACTTCACACCGGGGAGTGCCTATGATCAGTGTTTTAATGGAAATAAATCAGCCATTCACTGGGATCTTGTCTATATTCAAACCCCCGAGTTCGGCGGCGGCGAAATCTATTTTGATGATAGACTTGTGCGCAAGGACGGAATTTTTATCTTGCCTGAGCTGCAGGGATTAAACCCGGAAAGCTTGAAATAAGTTCCTTTAGTTTTTTGTATATAGCAGTAGATATTTTTTGGGTTTTCATTTATAATCAAACTAATTGAACAAGCCTAAGGCAATGAAGCCTACAGACAGATAAAAAATGCTATCTGTCTGTAGGCTTTATATATTTTTACAATAAAGACGGACGAATCAACTATATTTTTCAAGAAGGATTTTTTAATACAAATAGAAAATATATTATGTATAAATCACTAGACATATTAGGACAGCAACTGAGGGAGTTTTTTTGAAAACAATTATTTTAAACTATATTACAGGGAGGGAAGCTGAAAAACACACGCTAATCAATTAATTAAGAGAGAGGAGTCGTCAATACAGATGAAAAAACGTATTATTGCATTACTGGCAGCAGTTGCTATGCTGTCAGTGGTGATCACTGGCTGCGGCGGATCAAGCGATGACAAAAAAGCCAATGACCAAGCTGCCGAGAAAAAATTCTTTAATATCGCTACAGGTGGAACTGCTGGTGTGTATTATCCCCTGGGTGGGACCCTTGCCGAAATCATTAACAAAAATATTCCCGGTGCTAACGCCACTGCCCAATCCACGGGTGCTTCCGTAGCCAACGTTAACATGTTAACCCAAGGCAGCGTACAAATTGCCTTTATTCAAAATGACATTGCCTATTATGCCAGCACGGGTACTGAAATGTTTCAGGAAAAAGTAGATGGTTTAAAATGCCTGGCCACCATTTATCCTGAAACGGTTCAATTAGTAACCATTGAAAAAACCGGTATTAAGAGTGTTGCCGACCTTAAGGGCAAAAAGGTTGCTGTAGGCGCTGCCGGAAGCAGTGTCACCGGCAACTCCCGTCACGTATTAGAAGCCTATGGTCTGACCTTTGAGGATATCAATCCCCAATACCTGTCCTTTGCCGAAGCTGCCAACGGCTTAAAGGACGGCAACATTGATGCAGCTTTTCTGGTTGCCGGTGTACCCACCGCTGCGGTACAAGACATTGCCGCCCAGCATAAAGTTGTCATGATACCCATTGAAGATGATAAAGTTGAAGGCATGATCAAAAAATACCCCTTCTATACCAAGGTAGTAATTCCTGCCGATGCCTATAAGCAAGGTGCAGACATTGCAACCGTTGGCGCCAAGGCTATGCTTGTGGTCAGCGACAAAATGGATGAGCAAACTGCCTATGATATTACGAAAGCAATCTTTACGAACCTTGACCAATTAAAAGCTGCCCACGCAGTGGGTCAATATATTAGCAAGGAATCTGCCAAGGATGGCGTTTCCATCCCGATGCACCCCGGAGCTGAAAAATTCTATAACGAATAACAAAGGATTTTTTAATCCATGAAAACAAGAAAAATGCAGCGTTTCAAAATATTTATTTTTAGCCTGCTGCTATCGATTCTACTAGCGGTGTTTTTCATTCCTTTGCCCACATTGCTGGTATCCCAGCAGCAGGGTCAACCTGTTATCGTAGTGCCCATGATATTCGGTAAGACCTTTACTTATGAATATCTTCATTCGGTTCTTAAAACCCCGGTGCAAGAAAACTTCCTTCTTGCGCCGGGCCATTCTTTGTTGCTAACATCCACAACATTTAAATCCTACGGAGTAGGGACCCCGTTTTTAGAGGGAGAAGGTGAATTAGAAAATCGCAATGGCCTGTTTATCCTTAAAGGTCAGAACCGACGCTTTGCACAACTGGATTTCGGGGTTGTACCCTTTACCGAACCGACATTGATTTATCGGGGAGAAAGGTACAATTTTAAGGATTATTTCAAAGCCGGCTCATTGATTACATTAAAAGTAAAAACCCTGACACCTGCCAAAGTTTTGGCATTATATTTGGAAGGAGGTAAAACTTGACAGATCATCATGTAAAACCAGAAAGCAATGTAAACTTAGACGAATTTATGGCCAAGTATGATAAAGAGTCAGACTTTAGGCGTTTTAGGGGCCCCATGGGAATTGCGATAATGCTACTGGCCATGAGCTTCTCGGTTTTCCAATTATATACTGCCTATTTTGGGGTTTTAGATGCCCAATTGCAAAGGGCTGTTCACTTATCCTTTGGCTTAGCCCTAGTCTATTTATTGTATCCTGCCAGGAAAAGTTGGTCCCGTAGTAAATTACATTGGTTTGACGCACTGTTGGCTGTGGCGGCAGTGGCCACACCCATGTATATCTTGATAAACTACAAGGAATTGGTAATGCGTGCGGGCATTGTGACGTCCACCGACATGATTATAGGTGGCTTAGGTATCCTTTTCGTGATCGAGGCAGCCCGCCGGGTCGTGGGCTGGCCCATTGTTACCGTGGCATTGCTGTTCCTGAGCTATGCCTTTGCCGGTCCATATCTTCCTGGGGCCTTTGCCCACCAGGGAACAAGCATCCGTGGACTGGTGGGTCACTTATACTATACAACGGAGGGGATCTTTGGTATTCCCTTAGGGGTTTCGTCGACCTTTATTTTTCTGTTTATTTTATTTGGTGCTTACCTGGAAAAGACCGGTTTAGGCAAGTTCTTTATTGACCTGGCCAACGCCATTGCCGGTTGGGCCAGTGGTGGCCCTGCTAAGGTGGCAGTGCTTTCCAGTGGATTAATGGGCACGGTATCAGGTAGCTCCGTAGGAAACGTTGCCGGAACCGGCAGTTTTACCATTCCGATGATGAAAAAGCTTGGCTATAAGCGTGAATTTGCCGGCGCCGTAGAAGCAGCGGCCTCCACTGGGGGTCAATTAATGCCGCCCATTATGGGTGCTGCGGCTTTCTTGATGGCGGAATTTACCGCCACACCCTATATCGAAATTGTAAAAGCCGCTGCCATACCAGCTATTTTATACTTTACCGGTATTTGGATTGGGGTGCACCTGGAAGCTAAAAAAACCGGACTAAAGGGCATTCCCCGGGATCAGCTGCCTAAGGTAGGTCTTATTCTAAAAGAGCGGGGACATTTAGCGATACCCTTAGTGGTTATTGTTGGTCTGCTAGTAAGCGGCTATACTCCCATGCGTGCGGCCCTGGCAGCCATTGTTTTATCCATTGGCTGTTCCATGCTGCGCAAGTCTACCCGTATCTCCCTGGTAGATATACTCAAGGGGCTGGAGGAAGGTGCTAGATCTGCCTTGGGTGTGATTATTGCCTGTGCTACGGCTGGTATTATTATTGGTGTGGTTACCAAGACGGGTCTGGGGCTAAAATTAGGTTCTGCCCTGATTGATCTGGCCCAGGGTCAATTATTACCCACACTTTTCTTTACCATGATTACATCGATTATATTAGGCATGGGTGTACCTACCACCGCCAACTATGTAATTACTTCAACCATTGCTGCACCTGCCCTTATCCAGCTGGGTGTGCCAATGCTGGCGGCCCATATGTTTGTCTTTTATTTCGGTATTATTGCTGATGTTACACCGCCGGTGGCCCTGGCTGCCTTTGCAGGTGCCGGAATTGCGGGCGGTGACCCCATGAAGACCGGGATAAACGCCTCCAAGCTGGCCATTGCAGCGTTCCTGATACCTTATATCTTTGTCATGTCACCAGCGCTTTTATTAATCGACACCACTTTACCCAAGGTGTTAATGATGATCGTAACCTCCCTCACTGGCATGACGGCCATTGCCGCAGCCCTGGCAGGTTACCTCATTACCCGTACAGGTCGCATAGAACGGGTGCTATTCTTCGTTGGTGGTTTACTAATGATTGATCCGAATCTTGTTACCGATATCGTAGGTTTTGGTATATTATTATGTGCGGTATTTATTCAAAAGGTAAAGGCTAAAAAAAATAATACAGTTGAAAGTGCTTAATTAATCAAAGGGGACAGGTTCTTTTTAAGGATCTGTCCCCTGTTAGCTGTTAACTAAAGCTAAAAGCAAAAAACGAAGGAGCCTATTCGGCTCCTTCGTTTTTTGGTACATACTTAAATATTTCGTGACTTTCAAAGGTATCGATCAAGCGATTGACCCAATCGTAATATTCCAAGGCATTTTGGATTTTTTCAATATCCTTTTCTACCATTTCCCGCAAGGGTTCCGGTAAATCCTCTTTGTTTTGCAGACAGATTAATTCCTGTAAGGATTTACGAAGAGATTGGGTGTTATCGTCAATGCCCTTACGCCACCTGATGGAAAAATAGTCAATAAAATTTTGATACCAGTCCGGTTCAATCTCATAATGATCCTTACGAGTACCCTTCATCCAAACTTTGTTAACCATATTTAAGTCTAAAAGGGTTCTGACACCAGTGCTCATGCTGGTTTTGCTCATACCCAAGGCTTCGCCCATCTGATCCAGGGTCATGGGTTTATCTTGAAAGAGGAGGGTTCCATATAAATGACCAATGGACAGGGTGATGCCATATAAATCAATATTCCGAGCTAAAGCGTCAACCACGCGATCCCTCGCCCTACTAATGACTTGCTCGTAAGGCATTACTTTGTTGCTCTGACTTGTTTTTTCCATGGGGGGAAAGACCTCCTGAGAATTACTGTTAAACATTTTACTGTTTATATTGCTAAATGTAAAGAAAGAATGTTATAAGAATAAAAATGAAAAACTGAGCATACGGAACCATGCCAATGTAAAGTTTAAACTTTACGTAAATTATAGACAGATACAAGGCGATACCATTTTTGTGCAAAAATGTTTTGGGTTATACAATATATTTAGAAGTTTACTAATTGAGTAAATTGAGGTGGAAGTGTGGCAAAAATTAAAGTGCAAAATTTGACGAAGGTTTTTGGCCCAAAACCGGATAAGGCGATAGAACTTTTAAAAAAAGGCTGGTCCAAGCAGAAGATATTAGAGGAAACTGGTTTGACCGTGGGTGTAAACCAAGCCAATTTCCAGGTCCAGGCAGGAGAGATTTTCGTCATTATGGGATTATCCGGCAGCGGGAAATCAACTTTGGTACGGTTGCTGAATCGTCTCATAGAACCAACCAGTGGAACAATTGAAATTGATGGGAAAAATATTGCGACCATGAACATGGAACAGCTTCGTGAAGTTAGGAGAAAAAAATTAAGCATGGTTTTTCAGCGATTCGCCCTCTTTCCCCATCGAACAGTTGCTGAAAATGTAGAATATGGCTTGGAGGTACAGGGTGTAGAAGTGGCTAAGCGTCGCCAAAAGGCACTTCAAGCTCTGGCTATGGTAGGTTTGAAGGGCTGGGAAACCAGCTATCCTGATCAGTTAAGCGGGGGTATGCAGCAAAGGGTCGGCCTGGCTCGGGCATTGGCCAACGATCCGGATGTATTGCTGATGGATGAGGCCTTCAGTGCTTTGGACCCTTTAATTCGTAAGGATATGCAGGATGAACTAATTGAGCTGCAATCCAACATGCAGAAAACCATTATCTTTATTACCCATGACCTGGATGAAGCCTTGAAAATTGGAGATCGAATCGCCCTGATGAAGGATGGCCGGATTGTCCAAGTGGGCACACCGGAAGAAATACTAACGAATCCAGCCGATGAATATGTGGAAAAATTCGTTCAGGATGTAGATATGTCCAAGGTCCTTACAGCTGAGCATGTGATGAAGAGACCGGAGACCATCACCTTAGATCGTGGACCTCGGGTTGCGTTACAACTAATGAGGGATCGCGGCGTATCCAGCCTCTATGTTGTAGACAAGAAAAAGACCCTATTGGGTATTGTGACAGCAGATGCAGTTGCCAAAGCGAATCAGGAAGGCCTAACCTTAGAACAGGCTATGCAAAAAGAAGTGCCGATCGTTTCGCCGGAGAATCGCTTGAACGAACTATTTGACCTAATTGCCTTTACCCCTATACCACTTGCGGTGGTAAATGAACAACACCGTTTACTAGGCGTGATTGTGAGAGGAGCAGTATTAGGCGGTCTTGCGGGTAAGGTAAACCAAGCTGCTGACAATGAATTAGAGGTCAAGGAAGGGGTTGTGCGGTTTGGCAAACTTATTTCCTAAGATACCTGTTGACAAGTGGATAGAAAAATTTGTGGGCTATTTGGATGATCACCTAGGAGGTTTTTTCGACCTGATTTCCACAGTAATAAGTGGTTGGGTTGATTTTTTTGCTTTTATTTTTACAGTCATTCCTGCCTGGGCTTTAATTATTGGTTTAACACTATTGGCTTGGAAATTCAGCAAGAAATCTATCGCACTCTTTACACTGCTGGGATTGTTTTTGGTGCATAACCTAGGTTATTGGGAAAACACCATGATAACCTTGGCTTTGGTTCTGACAGCGGCACTGATATCGGTTATTATCGGTATTCCCACTGGCATTTTATGTGCCGGAAAGGACACAGTGAGGGATGTGGTCATGCCTACCCTCGATTTTATGCAGACCATGCCTGCCTTTGTTTACCTGATTCCAGCTATCTTTTTCTTCGGTTTAGGAAAAGTACCGGGAGTCATTGCATCGGTGATTTTTGCCATGCCACCCACCATCCGTTTGACGAACCTGGGTATCCGGCAGGTACCCAAAGAATTGGTGGAGGCAGCGGATGCCTTTGGGTCTACGCCCATGCAAAAACTGTTAAAGGTACAGCTTCCGTTGGCCAAGCCTACAATAATGGCAGGCATTAATCAGTGTATCATGTTGGCTTTGTCTATGGTGGTTATTGCTTCAATGATTGGGGCCAAGGGACTGGGCGCCGATGTCTATCGGGCGGTAACTCAAATTAAGATTGGGGCAGGTTTCGAAGCTGGTTTAGCCATCGTCATTCTTGCTATTATCCTTGATAGAATGACGCAAAATATTGGCCGAAAACAAATATAAGGAGGAACGGATTTGAAGAGAAAAGGATGGGTTTTACTAGTAGTTGGTTTAATGATCTCATTACTGATGGTAG
Organism: Desulfotomaculum sp. 1211_IL3151; assembly: GCF_036763075.1. NCBI lineage: Bacteria > Bacillati > Bacillota > Clostridia > Eubacteriales > Desulfotomaculaceae > Desulfotomaculum > Desulfotomaculum sp. 1211_IL3151. Next base: position 100,766 of record NZ_JBAIYV010000044.1, read on the forward strand.
GCTGTGGCGGTACAAATACGGAAACCAAACAGTCAGGAAGTGTAGGAGAGCAAGTAGATTACAAAATTATCGGCATTGACCCAGGGGCAGGGATAATGAAGGCCACGGAAAAGGCATTGCAGGAATATGAACTAAAGGATTGGGAACTTGTGGAGGGTTCTGGCGCAGCTATGACAGCGGCCTTAACGAAGGCCTATGAGAAGAAAGAACCCATTATTATAACTGGTTGGACACCCCACTGGAAATTTGCCAAATATGATCTCAAATACCTGGAAGACCCCAAAAAGATCTATGGGGATGATGAGTTTATTCATTCTATCGTTCGCACTGGATTTAAAGAGGATCATCCCAGTGCCTACCAGTTATTAGACAAATTCAATTGGCTGCCAGAGGACATGGCAACAGTGATGGTGGCTGTCATGGAAGGCCAGCCTGAGCAAGAAGCAGCTGCTGAATGGATGAAAAACAATGAAGAAAAAGTAAACCAATGGCTGGAGGGAATCGAGCCGGTACAAGGGGACAAAATAAACCTAGCCTACGTTGCTTGGGACTCTGAGATTGCCAGTGCCAATGTTGTGGCCATTGCCTTGGAAAAACTCGGCTATGATGTGGAACTAAGTCAAGTGGAAGCTGGTCCCATGTGGGCTGGATTAGCTTCCGGTGATGCAGACGCCATTGTTGCCGCTTGGCTACCCGCTACCCACGCCGATTACTACAATGAATTCGAAGGCCAATTTGAAGACCTGGGGCCTAATATGGAAGGAACAAGAATCGGATTGGTTGTTCCGTCTTATATGGATGTTAATTCAATAGAAGACCTAAATAAGTAGTATTTTTAGCCATCAGTCGTCAGCTTTTTGTGCATGTCTTTCTTAAGGGTTTTAGCTCATGGCCTAGGGCCATAAAGACCCCAAAGTAAAGCGTGCAAAAAAGCGGAAGGCTGATGGCTATTATCTGACCTATCATCTATCAAGTCCATTTACAAATCAAGATAATACTGATATAGTAAAACACAAGTAAATATGCTCGGGGAGCTGGGGGTGACTGGCTGAGAGGGTACAGAGGTATCGACCCGTTAAACCTGATCTGGGTAATGCCAGCGGAGGGACAGGAACTATTCTTATGCGCATGAAAGCTACCCTTCCGGGGTAGCTTATTTTATTTGGCATATCGGAAAGTATAAAAATTTCCGATATGTATAAGAGAAAAATTGGCTTCCGCTTTGGCGCAAGCCAATTTTTTCTAATAAGAATATTTAGTCAAGGAGGTAAAAACATGCCCATTGTAAATTTAGGATTCCAGGTAATTCCCCAAACCAAAGGCGATAACAGTTATGAAATTGTTGATAAGGCCATTGAGGTTGTGCAGCAAGCCGGGGTTAAATATGAAGTTGGTCCGATGGAAACCGTAATGGAAGGGGAAATGGATAAACTGATTGAGATTGTTAAAAGGGCACAGGAAGCTTGCATAACCGCGGGGGCCTCGGAAGTGATGACCTACATAAAGATTCACTATCGTCCCGAAGGAGTAGTAACCATTGATGAGAAGATCGCTAAATACCGATAAAAGGGACTTTGCCGCCATTTTTTTGCCTGGGTTTACCCTGCTGTCCCTGTTGGTCCTGTGGGAAATTGCAGTACACCTTAGCCAAGTAGAGCCGTGGATTTTACCCGGTCCAAGTCAAATTATAGGAGCTTTATGGCAGGCGAGGGAACTTCTTTGGCAGCACAGTATACAGACCATCTATGAGACAACTCTGGGTTTGGGCATAGCGGTTGTGATCGGTATTGCTCTGGCCACAGCCATTGAATGGTCTCAGTCCTTACGAAAGGCTATTTACCCGCTATTAATCGTCTCCCAGACCATTCCGATTATTGCAGTGGCACCGCTGTTAATTATCTGGTTTGGTTATGGTTTGCTGCCCAAAGTGCTTGTGGTGGCCTTGGTCTGCTTCTTTCCCATCACCATTAATTTGGCCGATGGCTATCGGCTGGTAGACCGGGAGATGATTCGCCTATTATCCGCCATGGGGGCAGGCCCAGGGAGGATTTTTACCATGGTCAAGCTCCCCGCGGCACTACCTTTCTTTTTTTCCGGACTGCGTATCGCTGGGACCTATAGTGTCATGGGGGCTGTAATTGGTGAATGGCTAGGGGCTACAAAGGGACTAGGGATTTTTATGACCCGCTCCTCCCAGTCCTATTTAACAGACCGCGTTTTTGCGGCCATTCTTGTCATTACCTGTCTTAGTTTAGCGATCTACCTAATCATCGAAGGAGTTGCCCGCTTAACTATGCCTTGGTATTACAGGAAAAAAGAAACCATTTAGCCGTGGTGCAAGAGTGATCCCTAAGGAAATCATGCAAAAAAGCGGATGGCTATATGCTATTTAGTTAAGGAAAGGAGAAATTGCTATGATTTGTAGAAACGTAAAACTTATCTGCTTACTAGCCTGTCTGATGTTGTTATTTACTGGTTGCACGCAGGAGAAAAAGGCTGCACCGGAGCAGGGTAAGCAGGCAGAAATGAAAAAAGTAACCGTTATGCTAGACTGGTTTCCCAATACCAACCACACGGGTCTCTATGTAGCCAAGGACAAAGGTTATTTTAAGGAAAGGGGTCTGGCAGTAGAAATTATTCAGCCTGGCGAGGGCAGTACGACGGATCAACTGGTGGCTGCCGGAAAGGCGGATTTTGGGGTCAGCTACCAAGAAAGTGTGACCCAGGCTAGGTCAACTGGTATTCCATTGGTGTCTTTAGCCGCAGTGATTCAACACAACACCTCGGCCTTTGCTTCATTAAAAGAAGCCCAAATATCATCCCCTCAGGATTTTGTGGGTAAACGCTATGGTGGTTGGGGTTCCCCGATGGAAGAGGCGGTGCTTAAAGCTGTCATGGAAAAGGCGGGGGTTGCATCGGATAAGGTACAAAACGTTACCCTGGGTGCCACGGATTTCTTTAATTCCATTGGACGGGATGCGGATTTTGAATGGATTTATTATGGTTGGGATGGTATAGAAGCAAAAAGAAGAGGAATGGAATTAAACCTAATCATGCTTAAAGAGTTAGACCCAGCCCTAGATTACTATACACCATTAATTGTTACCAATGAAAAACATATCTCCGAACAACAGGATTTGGTAAGGGAATTTATGACTGCTACTGCCAAGGGTTACCAGTGGAGCATCGAAAACCCTGACCAGGCCGCGGAGATATTGTTAAAGAATGCACCCGAACTAAACCCAGAATTGGTAAAAGACAGCCAGGCCTGGCTAAGTCAAAGATATCAGGAAGATGCCCCGCGCTGGGGAGAGCAAAAGGAAGAGGTATGGGCGCGTTATGCCAACTGGATGTTTGAACGAGGCTTAATTGAACAGAATATAAATGCCCAGGAAGCCTTTACGAACGAATTTCTACCCCAGTAAAAAGCTAAAAACGTACCAAGGGGGTGAAAAGGATGTCCAGCCAGGTGCTGCAGGTGAGAGCCATAAGTAAGAGTTTTAACCAAAATAAACAGCAGCAAATAGTTGCGCTAGAAAGTGTTTCCCTTACGGTGCGGTCTGGAGAGTTTGTAAGTCTACTCGGACCCAGTGGTTGTGGCAAAAGCACCCTGCTGGATTTAGTGGCAGGTCTTATTGGACCGGACCAAGGGGATATTCTATTAGGAGAGCATTCGATACTGGGGAAACGGGGATTTGTTAGTTATATGCCTCAAAATGATTTGCTGTTTCCCTGGCGGACTGTTTTGGATAATGTGATGATTCCCTTACAGTTACAGGGAATCCCCACAGAGAAGGCGCGTCAACAGGCCCAGGAATTTTTGCCCCTTTTTGGGCTGGCAAACTTTAGCCAAAGCTACCCAGATATGCTCTCGGGGGGGATGAGGCAGCGGGCAGCCCTGTTAAGAACCTATCTATGCCATAAAGATGTTATGCTGTTAGACGAACCCTTTGGGAAATTAGATGCCCTGACAAAAGTTCAAATGCAGCAATGGCTCTTGGATATTTGGCAACATTTTAAACACTCGGTATTATTTGTTACCCATGATATAGATGAAGCGATTCTTCTTTCCGATCGGATTTATCTTCTTTCATCTAGGCCAGGCAGGATACAGGCTGAAATATCCGTGGACTTACCGAGACCCCGTCGACCACGTATTGCCACCGACGGTGCCTTCACAAAAATAAAAGAAAAGATTTACGGCTTTCTCGAGGGATAGTACGGAAAAAACCGTATCTTTATGATTTCTTCATACCCTGCCATTCGCTAAAAGGAGTGAGAATGATGACAAAAGGCAGAATATTAATATTTTCCGGGGGTAATCTTGGGGCCTGGGCACTGGCGCAGGTGGCAACAGGGGATTTTATTTTAGGGGTTGATCGAGGAGCCTATTATCTAATCCAAAATGGTATTGTTCCGGATTTGGCCATGGGTGATTTTGATTCGGTCACCCCAAGAGAATTGGCCAGCATTAAGCAGCAGTCAAAGAATTTCATGTCTTGTGACCCTGTAATGAAAAATGAGACAGATACAGAAATAGCGTTTAACTGGGCTTTACAGCAAAAACCCAGGGAGATCATTCTGTTTGGTGCGCTGGGGGACCGTTTTGACCACAGTTTGGCCAATGTGCATTTGCTGGCTAAGGGTTTACAACAAGGTGTGCCCTGCCAGATTGTTGGGGAAAAAAATCAAATAATGCTGATGAATGATCAGATAACGGTCCAGCAGGATGGCTTTCCACAAGTTTCGCTATTACCTTTAACGATGCAGGTTACAGGCATTAACCTTAGTGGGTTTCAATACCCTTTGGCAAATGCAACCTTGAACCTTGGTCATTCCCTGGGGATTAGCAATGTGTTACAGGAAGCTAGGGGCAAAATAGAAGTTGAAGAGGGCCTGCTGCTGATTATAAAAAGTAAAGATTAAAGGGAGTGTCCCCAGACACCGTTGATGTCTGCGACACTCCCCTATTAGCATCTTAGCAGCCGGAGCAAGAACCGCCACAGGCACCGCTCTCATTCGAAGAGCAACTGCAGCTGTCTTGGGCGGGGGTATCTTCCGGAATACCCTTGAGACCTTCTTGGATTTTTCCGTTAACTTCGTTGACCACTTCATAGAATAGGGCTTGGGCGCCTAAATATTCTTTTACCAAAGGATTGGCCGTGGCCTTTTTCTCCAGTTCTTCCAAAGTTGCTATATTTTCCTCGGTAAGCTGGTGACCCATCATTTGCATCCGCTGATAGGATTGCTGCAAACTTTGAAATTCCTTAACCAAGGCGCGAGCTTCTTTGTCCATAGCCACTGCTTTTTGTGTAACCAATACTCCCTGATATTCTTCGGTGGTGGATAACTTTTTACCCAACTCGATGGCCATTTCATAAACTGACATAATTTTCACCTCCACATGTTTATTTTCTCCAATCATAAGAAAAATCCTACTAAAAAATAAATATAACTAAAACAAGAAATATCAGGGGAAAATCTGGAATAAATTGTGATTAGGAATATTATCTTTGATTATGAAGAGTAATTGAAGTAAAATAAGTAAAGGTGGTGAAACTTTCGCTGTGAGACAGTAAGAGCATCTTTACGTAATCGTCTTTTTAATGGTATAGTCTATGAGGGAAATATGTACAGGCTGATTTGTATGACATTTTAACAAAAAATCTGTCAATTTAAGAAGGAATAATTTAAGTTACACCGAATAGGCTTATTATTACCCTCATATTGAGGGGAGTTATGCCCTCATAAGGTATATATGCCATACCCTAGCCCACTCCCAATGGACTTAAATATTTACTGAAGGAGGGTTGTGGAATGTATGTAATTTCAATTAATTCCGACAAGTGTGAAGGTTGTGGCGAATGCATTGATGCTTGTCCTGCAGGTATTCTGGGCATGGTTGATGGTAAAGCAGAAGTAACTGGGGCAGAAACCGATTGCATGGGTTGTGAAACCTGTGTTGTTACTTGTCCGAACGAAGCTTGTTTACTTCAAGAGTTGTAAGCATGATCGTTAATAGGGGTGCTTGTTCTGGGCAGGGAACTGGCGTTATGGACGTGGAGACATAATACTAAATTTTTTTTTGTTGAGCTGACTAATTAGAAAATATTATGCTTTGTTTTAAATTTTAAAGGAGGTGTAGCAGTGACCTATTTCATCCTACAGATTCTTCCTTATATTTCTATTGCGGTATTAGTAATTGGGCTTCTTTACAGAATTGGCAGATGGGCCAATGGCCGCATTGTTCACAACATTACCCTGACTACCCCTGCACCAACTACTCAAACGGGTGCTGTGGTAAACATTGCTACGGAAGCAGTATTTTTCCGCAGTCTGTTTCAGGCCGATAAGGCTCTATGGAGTGGTGCATGGATTATGCACGTTGCTCTTTTTTCAGTTTTGGGCGGACACGTTGTTGGTTTTGGTACTTTAGGCCTGCAATTCTACTACATCGGGCTTACATCTGCAGAACTCAGTACCTATCTATCTGATTTACTTGGTACATCCATGGGTATCCTTGTGTTACTAGGTTTGTTCTACCTGTTGTATCGCAGAATGGCCATTAACGAAGTAAAACAGATTTCTGCACCAAGTGACTATTTACATTTGATATTGCTGATTGCCATTGTAACAGTTGGTAACACAATGCGCTTTGTTCCTGAATGGGGACTGCACTATGAGCCGGTTCGTGACTATGTAGTGCAATTATTAACCTTTTCTGCAGTTACCGCTGACATGGAAGTTATGCATAAACCACTATTTACAATTCACTTGCTTTTGGTTCAAATTTTAGCGATGATTCTTCCCTTTAGCAAACTTTTGCATATTCCAGGCATGTTTGCTCATCGGTGGATTCTTACCCGTCCCCTTGTTGAACCAGCACCTGGTTTACCCGGCATTCCAGTAGGTGGTTCCGGTCATGCCGCTTCCAGCGGTCAATCCACTTCAGGGGGGGTGCAGTAAATGCCATTAACTGAAACTGGTTTAAAGCAACCGGTCAAAGCCAGCGCAGCGGACATGTTGAAGATTGATATCAATCCCGTGCCGGATGACCGAAAGGTTGAAGAAGCCATTAAGCACCTAAATGAATTAGGTCAAAAGTTTCGGTCTCTAATGATTACTTTTGAATCCTGTACCAAGTGTGGTGCCTGTGCAGAGAACTGCCACACATACCTTGGTACGAGGGATCCTTACAACATTCCGACCAACCGTGCAGATTTAATGCGCAAAGTTTATAAGCGCTATTTTACTCCGGAGGGTAAGTTTTTTCCTAAGTTCATCGGTGCTAAGGACTTGGAACTGGAAGATCTAGAGAAAATGTACTCTTACTACTACCAGTGCAATGAGTGCCGTCGTTGTGCTCTAGTTTGTCCCTTTGGTTTAGATACCTGTGAAGTAACCATGGCTGGTCGTCAGCTTCTGCACTGGCTGGGTATGGTACCCAAACTCCAGGCATCGGTTGGTGCGGCTATGAAGAAGACTGGCAACCATACGGGCATACCTAAGGGTGGGTTGGTTGATACTTGTGAGTTCCTGTGTGAAGACATAGTGGATGAAACGGGTGTGGACATGAAGATGCCCATAGATCAGAATGCAGACATTCTGTATATTCCTTCATCTGCGGACTTTATGTTGAATCCTAACACGATGACAGGCGTAGCCAAGTTCTTCCATTACCTGGGCGCTAACTGGACCATCAGCAGTGAGATTGCCGAGGCAGGTAACTTTGGTTTGCTGTTTGACCAGCGCCATACCTTGCGTGCAAACTCTATGCGCATCATTGATGAAGCTTTAAAGTATGGTTGCAAAAAGGTTGTTTGGGGTGAGTGCGGTCACGGCTGGCGTGCCGGCAAAATGTATCTCCCCGGCATGTTAGATCGTCCTGGTCGTATTCCCATTGTGCACCTGCATGATGAAGTACGTTACTACATCGAAAAGGGTGCCCTTAAGCTGAATAAAGATGTTGTTACCAGGCCGGTTACTTTACACGACCCCTGTAACTTTGGTAGAGCTTGTAATATGAGTGATACCTTGCGTGTGGTTATGAATGCTTCTGTTTCTAACTTTGTTGAAATGACGCCAAACCGTGAGCGCAACTTCTGCTGCGGCGGTGGTTCTGCCATTCTGTTCGACGATCCAGAAATGTACGATCTGCGTATCAAGTTCTCTGCCAAGAAAGCAGAGCAAGTACGTGAAACTGGCGTTGATAAAGATGGCGACGGCATTCTATGTGCTCCCTGCTCCATTTGTAAAGCACAACTTTACCCCATGGTTAAAGAACACAAGCTAGGTGTAGAAGTTAAAGGTCTGATTGACTTGGTAGGATTAGCGTTATATCCGCCTATTAATGAGTAAAAAAACATATTAAAATATTACAATATGTTTTTTCTAAAAAATATGTGCTTGTACTACTACAAAAAATATCATAAAGAGTATATAATATAAACTGGTATAAAAGTTCCGCATAAGCGGTGCTAATAAAAAAAACTCCTGGAGGTGCGCTTTTAGATGGCATTTATCGAAGTAAACGGCCAGCAATATGAAGTTGATGAGGATGGTTTCTTATTAAACCCCGACACCTGGGCAGAAGACGTTGCTAGATACTTTTGCAAAGAAGAAGGTATCGATGAGCTAACCGAAGATCACTGGAAAGTAATCAAGTACCTGCGTGACTACTTCTTCCAATTCGGTATTGCTCCCATGGTTCGTAAGCTGTGTAAAGACACCGGCTACAGCCTAAAAGGTCTTTACGAACTGTTCCCCACCGGCCCTGCTAAGGGTGCTTGTAAACTGGCTGGCCTTCCCAAGCCCACCGGTTGCGTATAAGAATAAGCAAAATGTATACGCCCTCACTTGGATCTCCCCAGGTGGGGGTGTTTCCTTTTAGCGATTAGTCTTTAGCCATTAGCTATTAGCCGGTGGCTATTAAATTTTTAAAATATCTTGTAGGTTATTGGCGGCAAATAGAGAATAAAAAACATGGATAGAGAAACTCTATAACTATACCAGACAGAACCAAGCTTCTCCCTAAGTTTTGCTGCTATCCCCCTCTAAGAGGGATAGCACGAGAGACAGGGGCAGTCCACCCTAAGATTTTCGTTCTTTGCTGGTGTCGTTCATTAAACGATGAAAGTATAATAGCTACAGGCTAACAGCTAAAACGAGGTGATACGTTGTCTCATATATACAAAATTCCGCGCCTGTTGGTTGGGGCACCCCAGGGACGGTCGGGGAAAACAACAATTACGGTGGGCTTGATTGCCGCGCTAACCGCCAGGGGTCTTAAGGTGCAACCCTTTAAAAAGGGGCCGGATTTTATTGATCCCAGTTGGTTAACAAAGGTTGCCGGTTCTACCTGCCGTAATTTAGATAGCTACTTGATGGAGAGAAATGCCATCCGGCGAAATTTTATAAAGCACGCCCAAGGGTCCGACTTGGCCATTATTGAGGGGGCTATGGGCCTTTTCGATGGAGTTGATGTTGAGGGCAGCGGTAGTGCAGGTGAACTCGCTAAGATTGTCCAAGCACCTGTGCTGCTAGTAATTAATTGTACGAGAATGACTCGTAGTGTGGCGGCCATGGTGAATGGTTTTGCTCACTTTGATCCGGATGTCAAAGTGGGTGGGGTAATATTAAATCAAGTGGCCCGGAGTCGCCATGAAAAAATGCTTAAATCATCTATTGAAAAATATTGTAGTGTGCCCGTGTTGGGTGTTATGCCGAAGGGAGAGCAATTTTCCATCCCGGACCGACACCTGGGCCTAATCCCTGCGGGAGAAAACGATGCCTTGATGGAAGCCGTACAAAAAATCGGTACCGCTGCAGCCCAATACTTGGATATAGACGGTATTATTAAAATGACCAGGCATTGGCCCGAGCTGGAGGAAGAACAGCCTATTAGCAAACCCGTAGAGATAAAATGGCTAAACCGGCTAGAGCCTTCGCCTGGGGGAGATAAACCAATAATCGGCGTAATTCGTGATCGGTCCTTTTCCTTTTATTATCCGGAAAACCTTGAGGCATTGGTAGAAGCTGGCGCTAAGTTGCTTGAAATCAGTGCTATTTCAGATCAAATGCTGCCAGCCATTGATGCTCTTTATATAGGCGGGGGCTTCCCGGAAATCTTGGCCCAAGAACTTCAGGCTAACCATTCCTTTCGGAAACATTTAAAGCAAATGATTGAACAGGGCTTGCCAGTCTATGCAGAATGCGGTGGGCTCATGTACTTGGGTCGGCATATTCATTGGGAAGGCAAATCCTTTGAAATGGTCGGTGCCCTGCCATTGGAAGTGGAAATGATTAAAAAACCCCAGGGCCACGGTTATATGCACCTAGAGGTGCTGCCCGGTACCCCTTACTACCCCACGGGTAAAATCGTTAAAGGACATGAGTTTCATAACTCCCGGGTGATTGATGTGGACACCACCAATTGTAATTTTGCATTTAAGGTATTGCGCGGTCACGGAATCAATGGTGAGTACGATGGGATACGCTATAAAAATGTGCTGGCCCTTTATAATCACATCCACGCTGTGGCTGAAACCGACTGGGCGCAGTATTTTGTAAAATTGGCAAAGGATTGGAAAAGGTAGCCCTTTGCCTTAACCCTCGGAGCACAAAAGAACCGTCCCCTTGTGCTCTTAGAAATTCTCGGAGTTTTTCTTTTTGAGCTCCACATAATTTTCAAGCCCTGAGGAAAAATAACAAAAAAAGTAGGGGTGAAATAGATGCAGTGGGGACTTAGGAAAAAATACTTAATTTGGCTTTTAACTGTTGTCTTTTTAGGCAGTATCGCAGGATATGCTTTTGCCCAGGATGATGTATTATATTGGGGCAGCAGTGGTACCAAGGTAAGGGCAGTGCAGCAGAGGTTAAAGGACTGGGGTTACTATGATGGACCGGTTGACGGTTATTTCAGTGGAAAAACAGCCTCAGCCGTAAGGAAATTTCAGGCCCGCCATGGCTTAACTGCGGATGGTTTAGTGGGACAGAGAACCTTCAGTGCCATGGGATTATACACGCCCCCAAAGAAAACTACCTATACCGTTAAATCATCGGGTACGATTGCTTATGTGGGAAATGATCATAATGTCAATTTATTAGCCCGGGTTATTATGGGAGAAGCTGCGGATGAACCCTATGTTGGAAAGGTGGCAGTGGGTGCGGTTATACTCAATCGGACGAAGCATAGCAGTTTTCCCCAAACAATGGCTGGCGTAATATATCAACCCTTGGCCTTTGAATCTGTAGCTAACGGCCAGTATAATAGGGCAGTAACTGCCGATGCCATTCGGGCCGCCCAGGACGCTTTAGCTGGGTATGACCCCACTGGAGGTGCAACATTTTTCTGGAATCCCTATAAACCAGTGAGTAAATGGATCTGGTCCCGTAAAATCGTAACACAGATTGGAAATCATGTCTTTGGATTATAGGAAGGGGTACGCTTATGAAGAGATGGGGTTTGCCTGCCCTAGTGGGGCTGTTGATTTTAGCTGTGGCTGGTTTTTGGGGCTATAGAGAGTACCAAAATAAAGTGGTATTAGAGAACTACCTTAATAGTCGATATCAAATGTCTTTCTATAACTTGATTAACCGGGTGCAAAACATGGAGGTTTTGCTTGGTAAAACATTGGCAACTGCAGGGGATACGGATAACACTTTAATCTTTTCGGAAATTTGGCTGCAGGCAGAGGGAGCGAGGGAAAATCTTACCCAATTGCCACTGACTTCCGATATAGTGGGACGAACCGCCAAATTCTTAGCCCAATCTGGTGATTTTGCTAGAGTGGAAGTTAAGAAAATTACCAGTGGACAGTCTCTGGCCGATGAGGAATTTAATATTTTAAACAGCCTTTACCGACAGGCCTCCCAATTAAACAGGGATTTGCAAAGCATGGAGCGGCAGGTAGCTGACGGCAGACTTACTGTTGCGGAAATTACTCAATCAGCAAGGCAAGAGTTGGATAAAGGGGCACCCACAGGGGGGTCTAGTAACTTCCAAAGCATTGACCAACAAATGCAAGGCTTTCCGACCCTCATTTATGACGGCCCCTTTTCAGATCACCTGGACAGAGCTGCGCCGGTTGGTTTAGGAAACGAACCGACAAGTGCCGATGAAGCTAGAAACATAGCCAGAAAATTTGTGGATATTCCAGATGATGAATCCTACCGGGCCCAAGTAGCCGGTCGTACGAAAGAAAAAATACCCGGCTATACCATCGAATTGATCCCCCGGAACGGCCAAGCCGGACGTATCGTAGGTAATGTCAGTGATAAAGGCGGTAAAATAGTCTGGTATATGGACAGTAGAACGATTGGTGCACCCAAGCTTTCCATTGATCAAGCAAGGGATAAAGCACTAAACTTTCTAGAATCAAGGGGTTATCAAAATACTGTTAATGTTTATCATCAGACCCAGGACAATCGCGTAATTTTTAATTTTATACCACAAGAACGAGGAGTTGTACTCTATCCGGATCAATTAAAAGTCAGTGTGGCTTTGGATGATGGCCAAATTATTGGCTTTGACGCCCGGGGGTACCTCATGGCCCACAAGGAAAGAGATATTCCGGCACCCAAAATTAGTGACAGTGAGGCCAGAGGAAAGGTAAACAAGAGAATGGCAATTACCAGGACAAGATTGGCCATTATTCCAACGGATGATGGGAAAGAAAGGTTCTCCTATGAAATTACCGGGGATATTAACGGGGAAACTTATTTGGTCTATGTAAACGCCATCACGGGTAAAACGGATAATGTATTAAAATTAATTGAGCAAAAAAATGGAATTTTAACAATGTAAATTGACAGAGTATAAAGTGAATGATACACTTAATCTACATTACAAGAAAATCGATGATGGGGAAGAAAGCAATGTTAATTGTTGCAGCGAGCCGGGGCAGGTGCAAGCCCGGCCAATGAAGTTGCTAGGCCACCCCAGAGAGCTAGCCGAAATTCAAAGTAAGCTTTGCCGGTTCTCTTCGCCGTTACCGAAGACCGAGTGGGTTACCCAGTAAACGGGGTAATCAATTAGGGTGGTACCACGGAAACATAAACTCCGTCCCTTCTTTAGGGATGGGGTTTTTTATTTTACATGGAGGTGCATGAAATGTTAGAAATTTTAGGATTACTACAATGCAACAGTCGCTTAACTGCCAAGGAAATAGCGGTTATGACGGGAAGATCAGAAGAAGAAGTAAAAATGATTATTGAAAAACTGGAAGCAGACAAAACAATTATTAAATACTTTACCCTAATCAATTGGGAAAAGGCGGGAGTTGAAAGAGTAAATGCCCTGATCGAAGTAAGAATGACACCCCAACGGGATGTTGGCTTTAACTCCGTAGCCGAACGCATTTACCGCTTCCCGGAAGTTAAAAATGTTTATCTCATGTCCGGAGCCTATGATTTGGCAGTATTTATTGAAGGGAAAACCATGAAAGAGGTAGCCCTTTTCGTAGCAACAAAATTAGCCACCATCGAAAATGTACTCAGCACGGCAACTCACTTTGTCTTAAAAACCTACAAGCAGGATGGCTTTATTTTTGAAGATCGTGAGACGGATCAAAGGCTGGTGATTCAACCTTGAGTAACAAGTGGAGCGACTATATTAACCCAGCGGTAAAAATGATACCACCCTCCGGCATTAGAAGATTTTTTGATCTAGCTGCGGAGATGGAGGGAGTAATATCCCTAGGCGTGGGTGAACCGGACTTTGTTACACCCTGGCATATCCGGGAATCCTGTGTCTACTCTTTAAACAGGGGCAGAACCAGTTACACCAGCAACCACGGTCTGTTGGAGCTAAGGGAAGAAATTGTCCAATATATGGGGAGTCAGGGGGTCCACTATGACCCCAGGAAAGAAGTTTTGGTTACAGTGGGCGTTAGTGAGGCATTGGATATTGCCTTACGCACCTTGATTAGCCCCGGAGATGAAGTGATTATACCCACACCCTGCTATGTATCCTATATACCCTGCACAACCCTGGCGGGTGGAGTGCCTGTTACCGTGGCCACCAGTATGGAGGATAACTTCCGACTAACTGCCGATAAATTGGAGGCGGCCATTACACCTAAATCCAAGGTATTGCTTCTGTGCTTCCCAAACAATCCCACTGGGGCCATTATGGATAAAGAAACCCTGCTGCAAATTGCCCAGTTGGTAGAAAAACACGACCTCTTGGTAATAGCCGATGAAATATACGAAAGGCTCACCTATCATGGCCAACATACCTGCTTTGCCTCACTGCCTGGTATGAGGGACCGTACCATTATCCTAAACGGTTTTTCCAAGGCCTATGCCATGACTGGCTGGCGGTTAGGTTATGCGGTAGGCCATGAAGACTTCATTGCCGCCATGACGAAGATTCACCAATATACCATGCTTTGTGCACCTGTTACAGCGCAATATGCCGCCCTAGAGGCACTGCGTAATGGAAAAACTGCTGTGGATAATATGGTGGACCAATACAACCGCCGCCGTCGTTTGGTGGTGCATGGCTTTAAGGAAATTGGCTTACCCTGCTTTGAGCCAGGGGGCGCCTTCTATGCCTTCCCTTATATAGGTGATACGGGTCTAACTGCCGCTGAATTTGCAGAAAACCTATTAATGGAAGAAAAGGTAGCAGTCGTACCGGGTGATGTCTTTGGTCCCGGTGGAGAAGGCTGCGTTCGCTGCTCCTACGCCTCTTCGGTGGAAGACCTAACCGAAGCCATTAAAAGAATCGGTCGCTTTATCAAACGTCATGGTATAAATGCAACCAAACAAGTATATATTTAATTAGTTCCTAACAAAACCACCGGTACCAGCCGGTGGTTTTTACTAGCCATTAGCTGTTAGCTATCCTGAAAAGTGGTCGTGAGCCATGGGCTTGTAGGCTGCCTCTGGGTGCCCGTTACCGCTAAAATTGCTAAAAGCTAAATAAAAGTCAAAAAAGATTCTTATAACTTATTGCAGAAAATGACATAACCATATAAAATATATCCTAATGTTGCATTAATTAGGGAGGTGGTAGGTAGGACGGTAGGTGATTTTGGTTCTGTAGGACAGTGGGTTGGAGAATGGTTAGGTAGTTAGGTAGCTATTTGGTTACTTGGTTATTTTGTAGGTAGGTAAGAAAAAGCAATTAGGGTAGCAAAGAAGTAGGAATGAATGCACACAAATGTAGAACGGGAGGAAGGAAGAATGAAAGGGATATTTTTGACCCTTTTTATAGGGTTTCTTTTATTTATTGGGCTTTTTTGCATGAGAGGCAACAAAACCCTCAATGATTTTTTTCTAGGGGGTAGATCCGTTGGGCCTTGGCTGTCAGCCTTTGCCTTTGGCACAACCTATTTTTCGGCGGTTATTTTTATTGGCTATGCCGGTAAGGTGGGCTGGGGCTTTGGTTTATCTACTCTTTGGATTGTGGTGGGCAATACACTTTTAGGGAGCTTGTTGGCCTGGTGGGTATTGGCCAAACGAACCCGACAGATGACGGTTCGTTTAAATGCACTAACAATGCCACAATTTCTCGAGGCAAGATACCAGGCACCCGGTTTCAAGATGTTTGCTGCCGGGATTATTTTTGTCTTTATGATCCCTTACTCTGCATCGGTATTTATGGGCTTAAGCTATCTATTTGAACAAGTTTTTAGCATTTCCTATACCTTCGCAGCCATTGGCATGGCGGTTTTAACCGCTATGTACCTGGTAACTGGCGGCTATAGAGCGGTGGCCCTGACCGATGTGGTGCAGGGAACCGTTATGATTTTCGGTGTTTTTACCTTGCTTTACTATGTTTTAGGAGCACCTCAGGTTGGTGGCTTAGGGCAGGTTGTAAGTAAATTACAGGCCATAGATCCAAAGCTGGTAGCACCTGTGGGGGCGCCAGGTTGGTTACCCATTGCTTCCCTCGTCATTTTGACCAGTTTAGGTACCTGGGGCCTACCCCAAATGGTACAAAAATTTTACGCTATCAAGGATGAAGCAGCCATTCGTCCAGCCACCATTGTATCCACTCTATTTGCTCTGGTAATTACAACAGGAGCTTACTTTACAGGCAGCTTATCGCGGCTGTTTTTTGATAAGGTCCCGGTGGATGCCCTAACCGGCAAACCGAATCCGGATCTGCTGATTCCGCAGATGCTGATGAACATAATGCCGGAATGGGCAGTAACCTTGCTTTTGTTACTGGTGCTTTCTGCATCCATGTCCACCCTGGCATCCTTGGTCTTGGTGTCTAGTTCAGCAGTAACCATTGATATTATACAGGGCCTATCGCCAAAGCTTCCCGATAGACGGAAAGTTGGTTTAATGAGGTTCTTTTGTTTGGTATTTATTGCTTTATCCGTGACCCTTGCTCTGGCCAAGCCAACCATTATATTAAGTCTAATGGCTATCTCCTGGGGAACCATCGCCGGAACATTTCTGGCCCCCTATGTGATCGGTCTGTATTGGCGGAAGGCCACGGCCAAAGGGGCTTGGCTTGCTTCCCTTACGGGGCTAACCATTTCGATCATCTTTAGCTTCTACGTCAAGCTGGATGCCGGACTGATTCCTACGGTGGGGGTTTTGGCCATGCTGGTTCCTTTAGTGGTATTGCCTCTGGTTAGTATGGTCACAGAGCCATTGCCAGAAAGTCACCTGAGGCAGGTATTTGGTAAGGATTTCCCCACGGGAATAAGGGGCGTCAAAAATAAAAAGGTGGAACAGCTATGATCTGGAATGAACAGTTAGAAACCATCAGCCGGGAGGAATTGCAAAATCTGCAAGCCTCCCGGCTTCGGCAAACCGTAACGAATGTCTATGAAAATGTACCTTATTACAGAGAACTCTTTAGCCAGCATGGAGTGAGCCCGGAGGATGTTAATGGGATAGACGATATAACGAAACTGCCCTTTACCACCAAGGCATCCTTACGTGACAATTACCCCTTTAATATGTTTGCCGTACCGATGAAAAAGGTGGTGCGTCTCCATGCTTCCTCTGGAACCACTGGCAAACCCACGGTTGTAGGGTATACCCGTAATGATATCGAAACCTGGTCCGAGCTAGTGGCCCGGATGGTTACGGCCGCCGGGGTTAGCGATGAAGATGTGGCTCAGGTCAGCTTTGGCTACGGTCTGTTTACCGGGGCCTTTGGATTGCACTACGGCCTGGAAAAGGTAGGGGCAACCGTGGTGCCTGCTTCTACCGGCAAGACAGAAAAACAAATTATGCTAATGCAGGATTTTGGGGCAACTACCCTAATTGGTACTCCTTCCTACGCCCTGCACATGGCAGAGGTGGCCAGGGAAATGGGGATAAACCCTAAATCCGTAGGCCTAAAAATAGGCCTGTTTGGTTCAGAACCATGGACCGAAAGCATCCGAGCTGAGCTTGAAGAAGCCTGGGGCTTATTTGCCACCGACAATTATGGCCTTAGTGAGATTATTGGGCCGGGTGTAGCAGGTGAATGTCAAGAACGAAGGGGTATGCATATTTCCGAAGACCACTTTTTGGTTGAGGTGATTGATCCGGAAACCGGCGAATCCGTACCGGATGGTACAGAAGGTGAATTGGTTATTACTAGCCTGACCAAGGAAGCACTGCCCATTATACGTTACCGTACCAGGGATATCACAGTAAAAACCACAGAGCCCTGCGCCTGCGGCAGATCCACAGCCCGCTTGCGTAAAGTAAGCGGCAGAACAGATGACATGTTAATTATCAGCGGCGTCAACGTCTTTCCATCCCAGATTGAGGATGCCCTGTTAGCCATAGATGGGGTTGCCCCCCATTATCAGTTAATCGTAACAAAGAAAGGCTATCTGGATGTATTGGAAGTTCAGGTGGAAATGAAAGATACCGCCTTTACCGGTAATTGGCGGGATCTTGAGAGGTTAGAAGGGAAGGTTCGAGCCCACTTGCAAGCAGTACTTTCCATTGGTCCCAAGGTGAAATTTCTCGAACCTCGTTCCCTGGAACGTACAGCAGGAAAAGCAAAGCGAGTAATCGACTTGAGAAATAAATAGACCTTATTATGGGAGGTTGAAGCCATGAAGGAACTACTTTCCGGCAACTCTGCCATTGCTCGGGGTGCCTATGAGTCGGGTATCACGGTTGGTGCGGGCTACCCGGGCACACCCAGTACAGAGATTTTAGAGAATTTTGCCAAGTACCCAGATGTTTATGCTCAGTGGTCGCCCAATGAAAAAGTGGCCCTAGAAGTCGGTGCCGGGGCATCTATAGCCGGGGCCAGAGTTTTGGTGACCATGAAGCACGTAGGTGTTAACGTGGCCGCAGATCCGTTGTTTACCTTGGCTTATACCGGTGTCAGCGGAGGACTCATTCTAGTGTCTGCCGATGACCCAGGTATGCACAGTTCCCAAAATGAGCAGGACAACCGCTATTATGCTTTGATGAACAAAATTCCCTGTTTAGAGCCTTGCGACAGCCAGGAAGCCAAGGATATGGTAGCCCTGGGATTGGAGATTAGTGAGCAGTTTGATACGCCTGTATTACTCAGGGTAACCACGCGGGTTTCTCATTCCCAGAGCTTTGTCGAAATCAAGGAGCCAAGCCCCAGAGACCTACGGCCCTATGCCAAAGACCCCTTAAAGTATGTTATGGTGCCGGCTCATGGACGCCTGCGCCGGGTCTTTTTGGAAGAAAGAATGGCACGGTTAAAGGAATACAGTGAGAATAGTCCTTTAAACTTTATCGAGTGGAAAGATACGAATATTGGTATTATTACCAGCGGCATTAGCTATGATTACGTCCAGGAAGTATTACCCCAGGCTTCAATTTTGAAATTAGGCCTGACCAACCCATTGCCGGAAAATCTTATTAAACAATTTGCGGCCGGGGTAGACAAACTTTTTGTTATCGAGGAACTAGAACCCTTTTTAGAAGCACAAATCAAGGCCATGAGCATTAAGGTAATTGGCAAAGAATTGTTCCCTTCCTACGGGGAATTTAGTTCCGCACTGATTGCTAACAGCTTAGCCAAGGCTGGCATTGACGTGGCTGAGGAATTTCAAATAAAAGATCAGGCCGGCAAGGAAGCTGCGGCCACTGCTGAACCACTGCCAGGGAGGCCGCCGGTTCTGTGTGCTGGTTGTCCTCACCGGGCTGTATTCTACACACTGAAAAGACAAAAATTAGTAGTTAGTGGTGACATTGGTTGTTATACACTGGGCAGCTTAAGCCCGCTAAGTGCCATAGATACCTGTATTTGCATGGGAGCCAGTGTAGGGGCTGCTCTGGGTATGGAAAAAGCCAACCCTGAGATGGGCCGTAAAACCGTTGCCGTCATTGGTGACAGTACCTTCATGCATTCAGGGATCACTGGCTTAATGGATGTTGTTTATAACGGTGGAACATCGACTGTACTGATTCTGGATAACAGAACCACTGCCATGACCGGTCATCAGGAAAACCCGGGCACCGGTTCGACCCTGATGGGCAAACCTGCCCCACAGGTGGATTTAGAGGGCATTGTCAGGGCTGTGGGGGTTAAACGGGTAAGAATTGTCGACCCGTCGAATTTAAAGGAATTGGATCAGGCCATTAAAGAAGAAGTGGCAGCTTTGGAGCCATCCGTTATTATCGTTAGACAGCCCTGCGTTTTGCTTAAAGGGACGGTCATCTCTGAACCGGTGGAAGTGGACAATGACCTATGTATTAACTGTGGCGTATGTCTAAACCTTGGTTGTCCAGCCATCAGCCGCCAAGAAGACACGGTTAGTGTTTCGGCCATTCAGTGTAGGGGCTGTGGTCTTTGTATTCAAGTTTGCAACAAAAAAGCCCTAAAAAAGCGGGGTGAACAAAATGCTTAAGCCAGTAAATATTTTACTAGTTGGTGTGGGTGGACAGGGAACCATTTTAGCCACCCGTATCTTAGCCAAGGCAGCCCAGGATGCCGGCTATGATATCAAGGTATCAGAAATTAAAGGCATGTCCCAGCGGGGCGGCAGTGTGGTCACTCAAGTTCGCCTGGGGCAAAGGGTTTATTCACCCTTAATTGCTGAGGGGAATGCGGATGTCATTTTAGCCTTTGAAAAAATGGAGGCTCTCCGTTGGCTCCCCTATTTAAAAGATGGTGGCAGCATTATTGTTAACGATCAGGCCATTGCCCCAGTGCCAGTTTTGTCTGGTGCAGCGGTTTATCCTGAAGATTGCTTGGAGCGAGTTATGAAATTGGCCCCCAATACAATTGTTGTAGATGCATTGAATGTCGCTCTGCAGTGTGGGAATCCAAAGGTTATCAATGTGGTATTGGTTGGCCTTTTGGCAAAGAAACTTTCGATTGACAAAGAGTTATGGCTGAATGCCCTGAAAACCCGTGTGCCGGAAAAATTTATTGATGTAAATATGAAAGCCTTTGCAGAGGGTTACAACCTATAGGTGCTTTTTAGCCGACCGCTTTAGGAGACTTAAGCTAGGCCATGAGCCTTTAAGGGTCTTTAGCTCATGGCCTAGAATATAAGACAGACAAAAATTGTTAAAGTCAACAGAAAAACCTACAAGACAACCTAAGCGGGATGTGCTATAATGGGTCTCGTGGTCAGGAAATTAGCAGCCGAACAGCAAGAAGGCATTGCTTCTAGATTGACCAATTAATTAATAAACATTATAAAGTTTTGCCGCAATTCAGATTTTGCAAAAAACTCTGCCTTCTGCATGTCGGATTAGCTGTTGACAGACTAGGAGGACAGGTGTAAAATTTATGTGAAATATAAATGTTTACAGTTGATCTGGATTGTGCAAATTTAGACAACGTATTGCCTGCATCTTCGTGTTGGACAAGTTTGTCTTTTTTTGTCTAACTAACTAGATTTAAGCAACTTGTAAGGGTTGAACTAGATTTAGTGATAAGAGGCCGGCTGTGCCATTATGGCGGGATAGATACTATCCTTTTTACAAAAAAACGGAGGTGAACTTAATGAC
Organism: Desulfotomaculum sp. 1211_IL3151; assembly: GCF_036763075.1. NCBI lineage: Bacteria > Bacillati > Bacillota > Clostridia > Eubacteriales > Desulfotomaculaceae > Desulfotomaculum > Desulfotomaculum sp. 1211_IL3151. The sequence continues at coordinate 121,682 of NZ_JBAIYV010000044.1, forward strand.
CGATACCAAGAAGACTCCTCTCTTGGACGAACTCGAGAAAGGCCCGTGGCCTAGTTTCGTAACAGAAATTAAAAAAGCCGCTGCCAACAACCTTTCTTCCCAAGACCTGCTGGGTCAGTTGGAGCTTTCCTACGTAGAAAAGAAAGCCCACTGGAAACACGGTGGTCTGGTAGGTGTTATGGGTTATGGTGGTGGTGTAATCGGTCGCTACTCTGACGTACCCGAGCAATTCCCCAACGTAGAACACTTCCACACCGTACGTTTGAACCAACCTTCCGGTTGGTACTACAACACCAAGGCTTTACGCCAGGTGTGCGATGTTTGGGAGAAATACGGCTCTGGTCTGACCAACCTGCATGGTTCCACTGGTGACATGGTACTATTAGGTACAACCACTGAAAACATCCAAACCATTTTTAACGAAGTTTCTAACTTTGAAGCGCATCCAATGGATTTAGGTGGATCTGGTTCCAACCTGCGTACCCCCAGTTGCTGTGCTGGTCCCGCTCGTTGCGAATTTGCAATGATCGACACCTTGGATCTCTGTCATGATCTGACCAACGAGTTCCAAGATTACCTGCACCGTCCCATGTGGCCTTACAAGTCCAAAATTAAGATTTCTGGTTGCCCCAACGACTGCGTAGCTTCTATCGCTCGTTCTGACATCTCTATCCAGGGTACCTGGAGAGACGATATCAAGATCAATCAAGAAGCTGTACGTGAGTATGTTGCCGGCGGTTTTGATATTGATGGTCTGGTTGTTTCCAAGTGCCCCACCAAGTGCATGGCTTGGGATGGCAACGAACTAACCATTGACAACGCTAACTGCACCCGTTGCATGCACTGCATTAACAAAATGTGCAAAGCATTACGTCCTGGGGACGATCGTGGCGCTACCATCCTAATCGGTGGTAAAGCTCCTATTCTTCAAGGTGCTATGATGGGTTGGGTAATCGTTCCCTTCATGAAGCTTGAGTCTGGCTCCGGCTATGAAGAACTCAAAGAGTTCTTAGAAAAAGTCTGGGAGTGGTGGGATGAAAACGGTAAGACCCGTGAGCGTATTGGTGAACTGATCCTTCGCTTGGGTATGCGTAACTTCCTGCGTGCTATTGAAGTCGAGCCCATTCCTCAAATGGTTATGGCTCCTCGTGCAAACCCATTCTTCTTCTGGTGGCCTGAAGAAACCGTTCAGGACTAATTTGAATAATATGCAGGCTGATGCCGCATAAAATAATGAAATGGGGAGAGGTGAACCACATTGGCACAAGCAAGAACTGACATTGGACCGCCGCTCTATAAGGAAATGTTGCCGCCCGTTATCCTAGAGAACTATGGTAAATGGCAGTATCATGAAATCTTAAAGCCCGGCGTGCTCGTACACGTTTCTGAAACCGGAGCTAAGCTGTACACCGTACGCGCTGGTTCTCCGCGTTTGATTAGTATTTACTTCATTCGCGAAGTATGTGACTTAGCAGACAAATACTGTGATGGTTACCTGAGATTTACCAGCCGTCACAACATCGAGTTCCTATTATCTGACGAAGCTAAGGTCGATGCTCTTATTGCAGATCTAAGCGCGATTGGTGTTCCCGTTGGTGGTACTGGCAACTCCATTACCAACATCGTACACACCCAAGGTTGGGTACACTGCCATACCCCTGCCACCGATGCCTCCGGTATCGTTAAAGCCGTAATGGATGAACTGTTTGAATACTTCACCACCATGAAGCTGCCTGCCAAGATGAGAATCGCTCTGGCTTGCTGTTTGAACATGTGCGGTGCTGTACACTGCTCTGACATTGCGATCCTGGGTATTCACAGAACCGTACCCAAAATTGACCATGAAAACCTGCACAAACTGTGCGAAATCCCAACCCTGACTGCTAGCTGCCCCACTGCAGCTATCCGTCCCAATCCCAAACTGAAATCAGTTGATATTAAAGCTGAGCGTTGCATGTACTGCGGTAACTGCTACACCATGTGTCCGTCTGTACACATCATCGACGCTAAGAACGATGCTGTTTCGATCTGGGTTGGTGGTAAGATTTCCAACAGCCGTATTGGTCCCAGATTCTCTCGTTTGGCCATCCCCTTCCTGCCCAACAACCCCCCACGCTGGCCGGAAGTTGTTGACGCAGTTAAGCACTTGGTTGAGATATATGCTGAAAATGCACAACCTGGTGAGCGTATGGCAGAGTGGATCGACCGCATTAGCTGGGAGAAGTTCTTCGAAGTTTCTGGTCTGGAATTTACAGACAAGCACATCGACGACTTTACCCTTGCTCAAACTACTTTCAGAAGCACCACTCAGTTCAAGTGGTAAGAATATAGCTGCTTGATACCGAGTATAATAGGTTTATGAGCCGCCGCCGCAAGGCGGCGGCATCTAATCATTTACCACCCATATGGATGGTAGGAAACGGTGGTGTAAACAATGGAAGAAACTAAAGAAAAAATTTTAGCTTACCTCGCAGGAGTTAGCAAAGAAAAACCCCGTGTAGTTGCCGAAAAAATTGGTGTTAAAAAGAAAGAAGTTGACAAGGCTGTTGCCGAACTGGCTAAAGAAGGTAAAATTGAGTATCTCTACATTGGTACCTCCTATATTACCCTAGCCGGTAAAGACCATACACCTGGCGTTGAACACAACTAATTTAACATGATGTTAAACTCAAAAAAGAGCGGAAAGCATCCGCTCTTTTTTGAGTTTAACCATTGAGACAAGGGGACGGTGGGTCAAATAACCTGTCCCCTTGTCTCAAGACCCCAAAGCTAAGCCACAGGGTTTCATGGATGCTGAGAGGGTTACAATAATAGGGGAGGGCTTGACTTATGGGGAGAAATGTACAAATAATAGTAAGAAGCAGCCAAAGGGGTTTTGATAATAATCCAGAGGTAATCGAACTTAATTATGAAGGTACCATCCATCAAAAAAATAATAACTACTATATCGTCTATAAAGAAACAGAAAACACCGGCATGGGCAATACCACCACGACCCTTAAAGTAGAAACAAACGCTATCACCATCAGCCGCAGTGGTGCAGTTAACATGAGACAAGTTTTTCAAAAAGACCTTGAACACCGTGGTTTTTATCAAACACCCTATGGTGACATGGAAATGGCAGTGATAGCGAGGAATATTGAGGCAAGCTTGACAGAGCTAGGGGGAAGTATTAAGCTAGAATATGAATTAGAACTAGACCATTCGACGTTGGGGATGAACGATTTAGAGATAGCCATAACGCAAATATAACACAACACAAATACACCTAATATTTACCTCAAAAACGAAGGAGGATTTTCTTTGCAAGGATTGGTAGAACAGGTTAAAATCGGCCTAGCTCTGGCGTTGCAAGCGGCTATTGGCCAGGCTGTGGCTAATGGCCAGTTAAATCCGGTGGAAGCACCGGAGGTGGTCATTGAAGTACCCCGTGAAAAGGGACATGGTGATTTTGCCACCAATTTAGCCATGCAGCTGGCAAAATCGGCAAAAATGGCCCCCAGAAAAATAGCAGAAGCAATAATAGATAACCTGGACTTGGCAAGTACCCCCGTGGAGCGTGTGGAGATTGCCGGACCGGGCTTTATTAATTTCTACCTGCAAACAAGCTGGGTATATGGGGTCATCCCCATGGTTTTACAAGAAGATCGTAACTATGGGCGGCTGGAAATAGGTGAAGGACAAAGGGTTCAAGTGGAGTTCGTCAGTGCGAATCCCACTGGTCTATTGCACATGGGCAATGCGCGGGGAGCAGCTTTGGGGGACAGTCTGGCATCCATCCTAGATTTTGCCGGTTACCAAGTGGGTAGAGAGTATTATATCAATGATGCTGGCAACCAAATCGAGAACTTTGGCAAATCCCTGGAGGTTCGTTTTCTCCAACAATTAGGTCAAGATATTCCCATGATTGAACAGGGATACCATGGTGAAGATATTGTTGATACGGTAAAGGGGTTTATTAATAAAAATGGTACGGCTCTGGCTGAGGCAGATGAGGATACCCGCCGGAAAACCTTAGCAGCCTATGCTCTTCAAGAAAAACTAACTCATATCCGTAACACCCTATTGGACTTTGGTGTGGTCTATGACAGATGGTTTTCTGAACAATCCCTGTATGATAGCGGGGCCATTACCGATACCCTAAAGGAACTGCGCCAAAGGGGTTATATTTATGAACAGGAGAACGCCCTTTGGTTTAAGGCCACTGATTTTGGCGATGAAAAAGACGAGGTATTAGTCCGGTCAAATGGCATTCCCACTTACTTTGCTGCTGATATTGCTTATCATAAAGATAAATTTGATCGTGGCTTCGATCGGGTCATTGACATTTGGGGTGCAGACCATCATGGCCATGTTAACCGAATGAAAGGTTCCATGGAAGCCTTGGGCTATAATCGGGATAATTTACAGATAATCCTCATGCAGTTGGTTCGCTTGTTCCGGGGTGGAGAAATAGTCCGCATGTCCAAACGAACCGGGCAATTTGTCACATTGGAAGAATTGGTGGAAGAAGTGGGCAGAGATGCGGCACGTTATTTCTTTGTCATGCGCAGCCCAGATAGCCACTTGGAATTTGATTTGGATTTAGCAAAATCCCAAACCAATGATAACCCTATTTTCTATATTCAATATGCCCATGCTCGCATCTGCAGTATTTTGCGTCAACTACAGGAACAGGGGCGTAAACTGCCGGAAATCAGTGAGGTCAATCCTGCACTGCTTAAAGAAGAAGCAGAATTGGAACTGCTGCGTAAATTAGCGGATTTCCCCACGGAGATTGCCGCCGCCGCGGAACTTATGGCACCCCATCGGATTGCCCGCTATCTCCATGACCTGGCAGGTTTATTCCATAGTTTCTACAACAGCCATCGGGTCATTACCGAAGACGCAGCTCTCTCGGATGCACGTCTATTATTGGTACAGGGTGTTCGTATCGTGCTAAGAAATGCCCTGGGACTGTTGGGCCTAACGGCACCGGAAAAAATGTAAGGAGTATTTTAAAAATGAAAGAGGTTATTTATGCCACCTTCACTGGTTTCCTGGTCGGCCTCCTCTTTGCCAAACTTAAACTACCTATTCCTGCACCACCCACCCTGGCAGGTGTCATGGGTATTGTCGGTTTATTTTTAGGTTATATACTTGCTATACGATTAGGGTGGATGCGATAAACTATTGACAGGATAAGTCTCGATCGTTAGAATGGGATAGGTATTACCAAAAATTCTACAAACTTTGACAGGAGGCAACCATGGCCAAGTTTATTTTTGTTACCGGCGGAGTGGTGTCATCCCTGGGTAAGGGTATTACGGCAGCTTCCTTGGGTCGGCTATTAAAGAGTCGTGGCTTAAAAGTTGCCATACAAAAGCTAGACCCATACATTAACGTAGACCCAGGGACCATGAGTCCATACCAGCACGGCGAAGTCTTTGTTACAGAAGACGGAGCTGAAACGGATCTGGACTTAGGACACTATGAACGGTTTATTGATACGAACTTAAATAAAACCAGCAATATGACCACCGGGGCCATTTACTGGTCTGTTATTAGTAAGGAACGCCGGGGTGATTACCTAGGGGGAACCGTACAGGTCATTCCCCATATTACCAATGAAATCAAAGAAAGAGTACTACGTATGGCCAGGGAACTGGATTCCGATGTGGTAATAGCGGAAATCGGGGGTACGGTTGGGGATATTGAGTCCCTGCCCTTCCTGGAAGCCATTCGTCAGCTCCGGGCTGATCTGGGTAAGAACAATGTGATGTACATTCACGTTACCCTGGTTCCGTATCTAAGGGCAGCCAATGAGTTTAAAACCAAGCCCACCCAACACTCTGTAAAAGAGCTAAGAAGCATTGGTATTCAGCCGGATGTTATCGTTTGCCGTACCGAGAAACCATTTCCCAAAGAGATGGAAGAAAAATTAGCCCTTTTCTGTGATATTGACAAAGACGCTGTTATTCAGGCAGTGGATGCCTTCTCCATTTATGAAATTCCGCTGCAAATGGAACTAGAGGGCTTGGATGATATTGCAGTGGAACGATTAGGCCTCCAGTGCGGTGAAACAGATATGACGGAATGGAATAACATGGTGGAACGCATGAAAAATCTCAAACAGACCACCACCATTGCCTTAGTCGGAAAATATGTATCTTTACCGGATGCCTACCTCAGTGTGGCCGAGTCCCTACGTCATGCCGGCCTTAAGCATGATACCTCTGTGGACATACGTTGGATTAACTCCGAAGATCTTGAGAAAGTTTCCCCGGAGGAGCTTTTAAGTGATGTTGACGGTATATTGGTACCAGGCGGTTTTGGTGATCGGGGCATTGAGGGTAAGATAAATGCCATTCGCTATGCCAGGGAGAACAAAATACCTTTCCTGGGCATTTGCTTGGGTATGCAACTGGCAGTTGTAGAATTTGCCCGTAGTATTCTTGGCTGGCAGGATGCGAACAGTTCAGAATTTAACCCTCACAGTCAATCCCCAGTCATCGACCTTTTGCCGGAGCAAAAGGATTTAGACAAGATGGGTGGCACCATGAGGCTGGGTGCTTACCCTTGTAAGCTGGTACCCGGTACCCTGGCCCATAATGCCTACGGGGAAGAAATTATTTATGAGCGTCATCGGCATCGTTATGAGTTAAACAATGAATTTCGCAAAGATTTAGCCCAAGCTGGTATGGTATTCAGTGGCACCCTACCCAATGGCAAGCTGGTGGAGATGATAGAGCTAAAAGATCACCCCTGGTATTTGGCTACCCAATTCCACCCAGAATTCAAATCCCGCCCCAATCGCCCCCACCCCATATTCAGAGATTTTGTCGGGGCTGCCATCAAAAACAAGAAGTAAGGTAACTGACAGCTTTGGTGAAATTGACCAAAGCTGATTTTTTTAGCTTAAGGGATCGTTTTCTAGGTCAGCCATGGGCCGTGAGCCATAATTTTTTCATAAAATACGATGATACTGTAAACACCTAAGACATATGCTACAAAGGGCACCAAAGAAAAACAGGCAAAAAGCACATGGCCCAAAATAAAACGAACGGAGAGGATTCATCTTGCACAAAAAAATCATAACCGGAGTTGTTATAGCCGTACTATTATTTTCGCTTGCAGTGGCGATGGCTTTTATGGGCAATGGGGAAAGAACAGCTCAAAAAACTGCTGCTGGCGAGAAAATTGCCATTGTACATATTGAGGGAACCATTATGTCTTCATCTCCCGGCGGTTTCGGTAACCCTGCTGTGGCGGCAGCTGATCAAATCACCAGGCAACTAAAGGAAGCCAGGGAAAATCCTGATATTAAGGCCGTTATATTAAAAATGAATACAGGTGGCGGTACCGTGGTAGGCTCAGATGAGATTGGTCGGGAAGTAGAACGGGTGCGCCAATCAGGGAAAAAAGTAGTCGTTGCCATGGGAGAAATGGCTGCCTCCGGCGGCTATTGGATTTCCTGTAAAGCAGATAAAATTGTTGCCAACCCAGGTACCTTTACAGGTAGTATCGGTGTAATCATGCAGCTTACCGAAATGAAGGACCTCTTTAACAAATTGGGTATCGAAGTGAAGAACATAAAGACCGGAGCCTATAAAGATATGGGTTCAAGCAATAAGGAGCTTTCCCCGGAAGAACAAGAGATTTTTCAGAGCTTGGTCAACGATAGCTATGAGGACTTTGTCAAAGTAGTGGCCGAGGGAAGAAAAATGGATCCAGTTCAGGTCAGAAAGTTGGCAGACGGTAGAATATATACCGGCAAACAAGCAAAGCAATTGGGTCTAGTGGATGCGTTAGGTGATTTTGATACAGCAGTGCAAATAACTGCTGAATTAGCTGGTATTAAAGGAGAACCGGAATTAATAGATATGACAGGGGAGCAGCTGTTATGGCAACAAATCCTAGGCGGTTTGCAGGGGAACACCCAACTAATGCCGATTCCATTAGAAGGGTTGCTGTTATTACCAGACAAAGTAGCAGCACCGATGAATACCAATGTGGAGTAAGGGGGAGTAGCATTGAATGATCGAAAGGAGCAAAATCCGGAGCAGCTATCCAATGATCCTATCCAGAAGGATCAACTTTTGCCTCCCAATCCATCGGAAATGAAGGACAGCCTAACGGAAACAGAGGCAACTACACGATTAGATGAAGACAGGCAACCGCCTCTTCAGTTTTACGAAATTGTTTATGGGGTATTGTTTGATCCAGTTTCAACCATGAAAAGGATTGCAGTTAATCCGCCTTTATACACCACCCTATTGATTGTTATTTTAGTTTCTCTCATTGGTTTGCTTACCGAATTATATTCTTCCAGCCAGGGAACAGTTAGCAACTGGGGATTACCTGATATGCCATTCTCCCAGTCGGCCAATATATCCCAAGCATTGAGGGCGGCAACACCACTGCTGGCTATTTTTGGAACCATCTTTGTTTTTCTTAAGTGGTTTTTTTATAGTGCCCTCTTACACTTAGTGGCAGATTTCTACGGAGGACGTGGCAGAGCCAGGACCGTCTTTGTGGTTTATGGGTTAGCTGGGTTACCGGAGGTGTTTTTAATCCCCCTTGGTGTAATTACCACTTGGTTATCCGGTGGCCTGGCCACAGGAATCATGGTGGTGGCAAATTTGCTTATCTTTATCTGGGGCATGATTCTATTAACCATTGGTTTACGGGAAGCCCATCATTTTAGTACCGGCAGAGCATTGACAGTTATATTCACACCCGTCATCGTGATGCTATTGCTGGCTATCATCGGTATGGTGGGACTAATGGCAGTGTTGTCCGCCAGCATATTTTGATCATTCCTTAAAAAGAATTTTGTGTCAAAGAAGGTATTGGCGGTGAATTGTCGAAAAACTTACCTACCGATGGTTATGAATTCGGGGGGTAGTGGAATAGAATGAATAGAAAAACAACCTTTGATATTCTTATAGTGGATGATCAAGTCGGGGTAAGACGACTGCTCTTTGAGGCATTAGCGGATGAAGGTTATCTTGTAAAAATGGCTGGGGGTGGGTCAGAGGCCTTGAAAATACTTAGCCAAGACTTTCCTTCCTTGGTCCTCTTAGATATGAAAATGCCAGTCATGACTGGATATGAAACACTCCAGGAAATCCGTAAACAGTTCGGGCAGCTTCCGGTGGTAATGATGACAGCTTATGGGGATATGGAAATTATCGACCAGACCAAGGGCCTGGGAGTAAAGCATTATCTCAACAAACCCTTCGATTTAGAAGAGGTTCGGGTTTTGGTTAAGACCATCCTGGCAGAGTCTGAGGGAAACACAAATGTACAAACGGAGATCAGCTAAACCGAATACATTAGAAAAGCTTGGCTCGTGGCATGGAAGTCTGATAGTAGAAGAAAAAACAAAAAGGAATTTTTTCTTAGACGGCGAACTCCTTATCCTAAAGAGGAGGTTATAATGGTGCTTATAACCACTGTAGTTACGCTGGCTATTCGTTGTCCGGAGTGTGGAGCATTAGAATTTCATAACCTCTCGCGATTTAGCCTTTCGGGTAATGGCAAATTTGAAGCCCATTGCTCCTGTGGAGCTTTCCTGTTAGGTATTGTTAATCGCTCACCGGGGAGTTATTGGCTGCAGATACCTTGTATTTTCTGCGAGACCAAGCATATCCGTGAGCTATCCGGAACTCGCCTGTGGGGCAAGGAAACGATTTACCTTATTTGCCCAGAATCCGGAATGGAACTGGGGTTTATAGGTGAGGCTGAGCAAGTAAAAGAACTTGCCGAGTCCCTTGACTCCGGCTTGCAATCATTAATTGATGAACTGGGGTACGACGAGTATTTTAACAATCCAGAGGTTATGCACCAGGTAATGGAGTCTTTGCAAGAAATTGCAAACAATGGTGACCTTTATTGTCAGTGCGGCAATACCCGCATTGAGGTTGATGTTTTTTTAGATCGCCTGGAACTTCATTGCAAAGAGTGTGATAGCATTAACATTGTATATGCGGAAACCGAAGAGGACCTTAAAGTAATTCAACAGGTGGATGCCATAGAACTTACACAGCATGGCTTTAAATGTCTCGATAGTTTTTCCAACAATCCGAAACACACGAAAAAGACCCGGCGTAGGCGGAACAAACACTCATAAAAACATAATTCAGGGTAACTATGGTCATACTTATTTTGACCCCGTTAGTCGCGGAATTAATTTTTTTCTATGCCGGAATATGGTTCCTGAAGAATTTACCTGGCACCAGTTCGTCGGCTCGACGTGGTCCAGGTTTTTAATTTTGTCCAATAGCTGTTGCGCAGCTAAAACAAGGAGGTACAAAAAATGCCGTTAGTTTCTGTAAAAGAGTTACTCGCTAAGGCGGAAGAAGGAAAGTACGCCGTTGGTGCCTTTAATGTTAACAACATGGAGATTGTTCAGGCTATCTTAGCAGCAGCCGAGGCTGAAAAGGCACCGGTTATTATGCAGGCCAGCCAGGGGGCAATAAAGTATGCCGGTATCGAATACATTTATGCCTTGGCCAATTTGGCAGCAAGCAAGTCCACTGTACCCATGGCCCTTCATTTAGATCATGGTACCAGCTTTGACCAATGCATGCAGTGCATTCGTTATGGTTTTACCTCGGTGATGATCGATGGTTCCAAATTACCCCTGGAGGAAAATATCGCCCTTACCAATAAGGTCATTGAGGTTGCCCGGGCCACTGGTGTTTCCGTTGAAGCAGAACTGGGGAAAATTGGCGGTACGGAGGACGATATTCATGTGGATGAGAAGGATGCTTTCTTTACCGATCCAGAAGAAGCCCGCTACTTTGTAGAAAAAACCGGCGTAGATGCCTTAGCCATTGCCATCGGTACTGCCCATGGACAATACAAGGGTGTACCACAGTTGGATTTCCCAAGACTAGAAAAGATCGTTGGCATGGTCAAGGCTCCCATTGTTCTGCACGGTTCTTCTGGTGTTCCGGATGAAGCCATTCAAGAGGCTATCCGTTTGGGTGTTCGTAAGGTGAACATCGATACCAATATTCGTGAGGCATTTACGGGTGCCTGTCGCCAAGTACTGGAGAACAATGCCAAGGAAATTGACCCTCGTAAAGTCTTAGCACCAGCTAGAGAAGCGGCTACCCAGATCATTCGTGAAAAGATCCGTGTGTTTGGTAGTTCGGGTCGGGCTTAAGAAATAATTACAGGAGGACTGAGAATGCTTCTTTTTATTGATACTGCCAATGTGGAAGAGATTCGAGCCGCCAATGCCCTCGGTGTCATTGCCGGTGTGACAACCAATCCATCCTTGATTGCCCGCGAAGGTCGTGATTTTGCTGAAGTAGTAAAAGAAATTACCTCGATTGTGGATGGACCCATCAGTGCGGAAGTAATTAGTTTGGATGCCCCAGGCATGATGAAAGAAGCAGTAGATCTGGCAGCAATTCACACCAACATTGTTATCAAGGTTCCCATGACAGCGGAGGGTTTAAAAGCAACCAAAGCCTGCGCTGAAAGGGGAATTAAAACCAATGTTACCCTGGTTTTTTCCGCCAATCAGGCACTTCTGGCTGCCAGAGCAGGTGCCACCTACGTCAGTCCCTTTGTGGGCCGCTTGGATGACATTGGCCAGGATGGAATCGGCCTAATTTACGATATTGTAGAGATTTTTGACAACTACAATTTAGATACCAAAATAATTTCGGCCAGTATTCGCCATCCCCTGCATGTTCAGCAATCAGCTAAGGCCGGTGCCCATATCGCTACCGTGCCTTACAAAGTGTTGCAGCAGATGACCAAACACCCTTTAACCGATAAAGGAATTGATGCTTTCCTGGCAGACTGGGCAAAGTTAACCAATAAAGCCTAAAAATATAGGCCATGGGCCAAAAAGGCCTATGGCCACCTCCTAAGGCCGCTGGCTGCAACGGGACTCCTCCAAAATCAAGGAAACCTATCTATTGACCAAATATTTTCCCTGCGCTATACTTGAAAAGTATAGAATTATTTCGTGCAAGAATAGCCCTAGAAGGGGTTTTCTAATTATTTTGGGGGATTTTTAGAAGTGTCTAACATGATTAACATCCTTTTTTGTAAGTGCAGGGATTCTTATCACAAGCTATTAAGCTTACCCGATGCCCCTAAAAAGGTAGCTCAAGGAATTGCACTGGGAGTTGCCTTCGATTTTTTACCAGTTCCTTTTATCAGTATCCCTCTTTCTTTTATCGTAGCGAAATTGATTCGGGTCCATGCTGTGGCCGCTACCTTAACGGTGCTCATCTTTAAACCAGCGGTTCCTCTTTTCTTTACGATTAATATTTTTGTCGGTAAGTTCCTATTAGGAACAGTTCCCTCCCCCATAACCACCGACCTAGCCCAGGGGGTTCCGCTTTTAACCAAGGCCATTCTTAAAATAAAAGCACTAGGCTTTCCTTTTCTAGTGGGAAGTGGCATCAATGCATTGATTGCCAGTTTTCTTGTCTACTTTTTAGCCCTCAACCTTTTAGAGGCCCGTCGCAGGGCCATTAAAAAAAACCCTAAGGGAGTCAAAGTAGTTGCGAATAAAACAACATAGTCTTGCTTAGGGGTGGCCTTTGGGGTCGGTCGTGAGCATGACCCATGGCCAACAGGGAACCCCAAATCAAAGTATATTCTACAAGCAAATGCGAATCGTTAAAAACGAACAGCTAACACTAAATCGAGGTGGAATTTTTGGCAGAAAACAATAAGCCTGTTACAACACAAACTGAATTAGAGGCAAAGACCATGCAGGAACTGTATGGCATCGCTCGGGAATTGGAAATTGCCGGGTACTATAAATTACGAAAAAAAGAGCTTATCTTTGAAATATTGAAATTACAATCAAAACAAAGCGGTGTATCCTATGCTGGCGGAGTATTAGAGATACTACCCGACGGCTATGGTTTTTTACGGCCATCAACCTATGTACCCAGCAACGATGACATTTATGTTTCGAACTCCCAGATACGAAGGTTTGATTTGCGTACGGGAGATATGGTCTATGGTCAGGTAAGAAAACCGAAGGATAACGAAAGGTACTTTGGCTTGCTAAGAGTGGAGCAAGTAAACGGTGCAAATCCCGACCTGGCATCGGAACGCATGCACTTTGCCGGACTGACACCCCTTTATCCCCAGAACAGGATTCGTCTAGAAACCACCCCGAATAAGATTTCAACCCGCATTATCGATCTTATATCACCCCTAGGGAAAGGTCAAAGAGGGTTAATTGTAGCCCCCCCAAAAGCAGGTAAAACCATCTTAATTAAAGAAATTGCCAATAGCATCACCAACAACCATCCAGAAATTGAATTGTTCATCTTGCTAATCGATGAGAGACCGGAAGAAGTTACTGACATCGAGCGGTCGGTGAAGGCAGAAGTGGTTAGCTCCACCTTTGACGAACCACCGGAAAACCACGTTAAGGCTTCGGACATGGTGCTGGAGCGGGCTAAAAGATTAGTTGAAAGCGGCAGAGATGTTGTCATTTTATTAGATAGCATCACCCGCCTGGCCAGGGCCCATAACCTTGTGATTCCACCCAGTGGGCGGACTTTATCCGGGGGTGTTGACCCGGCAGCCTTACACAAGCCCAAGCGATTCTTTGGTGCAGCACGCAATATGGAAGAGGGCGGCAGTCTGACCATTTTAGCCACCGCCCTGATTGAAACCGGCAGCCGGATGGATGATGTTATCTTTGAAGAATTTAAAGGCACGGGTAACATGGAATTCATATTAGATAGAAAATTGGCCGATCGTAGGATGTTCCCGGCCATTGATATCCAGCGTTCGGGGACCAGGCGAGAGGATTTGCTTTTATCAAGGGACGAGTTGGACTATGTCTGGAGCCTTCGCAAAGCCATAGCCAGCATGACCTCCATTGAATCATTGGAAAATTTACTAGACCGTATAAAAAATACCAAAGCCAATGAAGAAATGCTTTATGATTTTAAACCCAAAAATAGGGTACAAGCCCCGAGTAATGTCCCTCCCCAACCACCACTACCACCCCAAAAGCGTCCCTATCGAAGGAAGATGCAGGAGCAGGCGGGGGAGATTTAGCGATTAGGCGTGAGCCCTGGGCTTTTGGGCCGAAGGCCCCTTCCTCTGCATAGTTGTTAGGACATCTCAGAGGTCTATCCCATACGCTTAAGAGACCCTAAAGCATATCATGCACAAAAAGCGCATGGATTAAGGTCCATGGCTAAAAGCATTTATAACCAACATAGGTATAAATCCCCATCACCTCGGCAAAACTACTACCAGTACGTTTTATCCGAGGTGATTCTATGTTTTTTCATATAAATAAAAAACTTGCGGCCTTTACCATAACAGCTATTTTGGCTAGCATGGCTTACGTTGTTTTTCCTGCCAGTGCTGGGTTGGATGAGGTTATGTCCGAGGGGGATTATACACCACCCCTTGCTCAAGAGGTGGAAGTATTAAAGCCTTCGGAACAGGAACCGGTTAAGAAGGTAGTCAGCCAGAGGGTTGAGATGGAATACAAAGTACGCTCCGGGGATACCCTTTGGAGCATAGCGGATCGGACAGGCATTAGCCTGGCCAGATTGGCGGAAGTAAACCGGCTTGACCCAAAGGACATTCTTGCAGAAGGGAAAACCCTGACGATTCCTGGGGTAGAATTTCGCTATCATAAGATTGCCAGTGGTGAAACCCTTTCCCATATTGCCGGTCAATACGGTATTACCCTGGAAGAATTATTAAAAGCCAATGACCTATCAAACCCTGATTTGATTAACATGGGTGCTGCCTTAGTTGTTCCTAACCGAGGAGAGGAAGCTCAGCCGATTGTTGCTGCCACCAGTGACCCGGGCTCCAAGGTACAAATAGGTGGCTGGGCATGGCCAGTGGCCGGGGAAATTACCTCCAACTTCGGTATTCGAGGTGACCGCCCCCATGAGGGTGTTGATATCGGTGCCTATAGCGGAGCCACCATCGTAGCTCCGGAACAGGGCAAAGTTGTTTGGTCCGGACCCAGGGGAACCTATGGCTTGACCATTATTTTAGACCATGGTAACGGCATTCGATCCCTTTATGCCCATTGCTCCAAATTACTGGTGACGGAGGGGCAATTCGTTGATCGTAACCAGCCCATTGCCAAGGTAGGCAACACGGGTCGTTCCGAGGGACCACACCTGCATATGGAAACTCTGCGCCAGGGTATTCCATTGGATCCGCTCTTGTTTTTGAAAGAAAGATTGTTTGCATAAAAAATCCCCCATCCAGAGGATGGGGGTATTTTAGTTTTTCTTTATTCAGTTATCCGTAACGCCATTCCCGAGTTTCCCTTTTATCTATCTTATTTTAAAATAATCTTCGTCAGAGGGTTGCTTTCCGGACAGCAGCCACAGCACACGCTTTAGATTCAGTAGGGAAAAGGACAAAGCCTTATGTTATTTTCGGGTAGGGGCGTCTCTTAAAGTTTATTGAGCCACTGCATGTAACCCGTGACTTGGCTTCTTGGGTTATGGTGCAGCAAAATAAATCTTTATTGAAAACTTAAAGAAAATTCGGAAGGAAGAAAGGATCTTTAAAGCAAATCATATTCATGATTAATCCCTGTAAAGGGTAAAGGTAGAGAGGTAAGGAAAAAAATAATTTCAGGAATGGTGGTTTCCTTGACCACCTAAAGCATCACATCCTTTCAGCAGAAAAATAAGTTCTTCCCTTGTTGGTGGCCTGGGAATGCCAGGGTCCCCTGACACAGAGGAAGCGGAGTTTTGCACATACTCTCCCGGTGGGCGAAATGAATCACCTGGGGAAATTTGCGATGGCACCGCTCCACCAACCTGTGCAGAAACCATTTTGACATTTGGCCTCCCTACATCCTGTGGTGGTGGATGCACCCCCTCTTCTTTAAACAGTCTGCTGGGTGAGCCTGAAGGCCAAGATATCGTAGTCCTGATTCGTTCAGGAGAAAGTTTGGATGAACACATATAAATCGCCTCCCTCAACATGCAGGTACTGTCAAAGGACCAACACTATGAAATTGTCGCCGTCCCGCAGGGTCAACAAAGCTTTCATGCCAGTGTGTTGGAGTAATTACTCCCGGCGGAGGGATATCTCATCCCCGCATAACAATGGCCACAAGCAGGACGTAAATACCATTTATTGGTACTAATATAACAATACGCCACAAGTTTATAAATACCTTTTTTTGGAAAAAATAATTTTATCGTTTACGTTAATTTTTTGTTTTCGTTGGGAAGGACTGTAAACGATGGATTGTTTGCTATAAACCTTTAACCATCAGCCCGCTCAAAGAATTCCCTACAACCATACAGGTAACTTCTTGCTCCCTACATTTTTCTATGCTATAATATCGTCGTGTCTTTATTATGTCATGAATGCCTTTGGCATTGTTGTATCTGGTCGAGAAAGAAGGTGAGTTGTAAATGAAAGAGAAGATTCATCCTAAATATCAGGGAGTAGAAGTTAGGTGTGTATGTGGTAACACTTTTAAGACTGGCTCCACTAAAAAAGAAATCAAAGTTGAAATTTGCTCCAACTGCCATCCCTTCTACACAGGTGCTCAGCGCCAAATCGAAGTTGGCGGACGGGCTGAGAAATTCCGTAAAAAATACGGCATGGAATAGCGTAGTTAGCAGAGCTGGGGCTCTGCTATTTCTTTATTTGCCCCCGATTTTTATAAGGGGGTTCCCGTTATGTATTCTTCCATATTCTCCTTCTGCCAGTGGTGGCCGTGTGTGGCCTATGAACTTTTAAGACCGGCGAACCGGACAACAACCAGGTAGAAGTTGCGATAAAAGCCTTTAATGCAGTCCATAAGGAAGGTGACGTGAATGTACGATAAACTCCAGGTACTGGAGGATCGCTTTGAACAATTAGAAAGTCAAATCAGTGACCCAGAAATTATGGCAGATCGGACGAAATGGCAGCAGTTGGTCAAGTCCCATTCCGATTTAACCGAGGTGGTGGCTGTCTTCCGCCAATATAAAAAGGCCAAAGAAGATCTTCAGGAAAATAAGCTAATGCTGGAGGATAAACTGGAGCCCGATTTCCTTGAGATGGTAGAACTGGAAGTGGAAGAGCTAACAACCAAGATCGAGGAACTGGAACAGCAGTTAAAAATTTTACTGCTGCCCAAAGACCCCAACGATGATAAAAACGTAATTATGGAGATTCGTGGTGGTACAGGTGGCGACGAGGCAGCCCTCTTTGCCGGCGACTTATTTAGAATGTATTCTCGCTATGCTGAAAAGAAAGGCTGGCGTACCGAAATTATGGAGGCTAACGAAACGGACCTCGGCGGTTTCAAAGAGGTTACCTTCGTAATTGAAGGGAAAGGGGCCTTTAGCACGCTGAAATTTGAAAGTGGCGTACACAGGGTACAAAGGGTACCAGCCACCGAAAGCGGCGGTCGCATTCATACCTCTGCTGCCACCGTGGCAGTATTACCCGAGGCAGAAGACGTTGATATCGACATTAATCCTAACGATATCCGCATTGATTTGTTTTGTGCCAGTGGCCCCGGCGGACAGTGTGTAAACACCACCCAGTCTGCGGTACGGATTACCCACATTCCCACTGGTACGGTGGTATCCTGCCAGGACGAAAAATCTCAGCACAAAAATAAAGATAAAGCCATGCGGGTTCTCAGATCCCGCCTGCTGGATAAAGCCCAAGAGGAGCAGCAAAAGGCCATTGCAGGTGTCCGCAAATCCATGGTGGGCAGCGGTGACCGCAGTGAAAGGATTCGTACCTACAACTTCCCCCAAAACCGAATCACCGACCACCGCATTGGACTTACCTTGCATCGATTGGAATACGTTCTACAAGGTGACCTGGACGAATTAATCGATGCACTAATCACCACCGATCAAGCCGAACGCCTTAAGACAGTGGAAGAATAATGCCAAAGACCAGGGCACACCAGGGGGACGGTTCCTCTGGTTGTAAATGGCCTTTGATAGCTTCAAAAGAAACCAGAGGAACCGTCCCCCTGGTGTGCCTTAAAGAGGCCCTTATCAAGGGGAGGCAATATTTAAAAGAACAACAAAATCCATTATTCAACCTGGACGCCCAAGTGTTGCTATCTCACGTTACAGGAATCGATCGAACAGGTTTGTTCCTGAGGGATGACCAAGCCCTTGCTGTGGAGCAACAGCAACATTATCAAAAGTTGCTGGAGCGTCGGGCCCAGGGGGAACCAGTGGCCTATCTTATTGGCCACAAAGAATTCATGGGCATGGAGTTTATTGTAACACCGGATGTCTTAATCCCCCGGCCAGATACAGAAATGATGGTGGAAACGGCCCTAAGGTTTTTCCGTGACAACCAAGACTATCCCTTATTGGCCATTGATGTCGGTACGGGCAGTGGTGCCGTAGCAGTTAGCCTGGCCGCCCTGCTGGAAGAACTACAGGTATATGCCGTTGACATCTCCCGAGCAGCTCTTGAGGTGGCAAGGCAGAATGCCCAAAGATTAGGTGTCAAAGAAAGGGTGCGCTTTCACCGGGGCAATCTCCTTGAGCCGGTAATGGGAGAACTAGCGGGGAAAGTCAGCATGATCACGGCAAACTTGCCTTACATACCCTGTGGGGAGATACCATCTTTAATGAAAGATGTGAGGGATTTCGAACCTCATCTGGCCCTAGACGGAGGCCCCGACGGACTAGACCTGTACCGCCTGCTGCTACCCCAGGCCCACAAGCTCTTACGGCCCGGCGGTTTACTACTCATGGAAATCGGACCCGGGCAGGGCCAAGGAGCCCAGCACATCCTATCCCCTGAACAATGGCAGGGCGCAGTGCGGAGGGACTTGGCCGAACGGGAACGTTTGATGGTGGCGAAGAAAAAATAGCTATTCGCTGTTAGCCATTGCCAGCAGCAAAAACCAGAAAACGAGCAGCTAAAAGCTAAAGTAACAAATTCCCCCAAAAAAGGCGAACATTTTCAACCCCTTCTGCGTCTTACTATATGAAGGACTTAATATAGAAAGGAAGGCTGCAGGAAAATTGAAAAGATTAGCAGGTTACATCATGTTGTTTTTTCTTATGCTTTCGATTGTAACGCCGTGGCCAAGCCCAGCCTTGGCCGAGACTTCCAAGGAAAATACAAAAAAATATGATCTTATTGTGGTGGGGAGTGATCCGGAGGGCATTGCCGCAGCCATTTCCGGAGCCAGAAATGGCCTGTCCACCCTATTAATTGATAGTCGGCCCGAAGTAGGGGGCTTATTTACCCGGGGCTGGTTGAACGTCATTGACATGAACATGGCCCCAAATAACCTTGGCAACCGCACAGATGTTTTAAATAAAGGGATCTTTTTGGAATTTTACAAGCAAATCGGTTCCGGCACCTTTGATATCCATAAAGCCCAGGAAATCTTTGAACAAATGCTGGCGAATGAAGACGATTTGGAACTTTGCTTAGGGGTAAAATCCTTCGCACCAGTGATGGGCCATAAGAGCGGCCAATCCTTTGTTGAAGGTGTTAGAGTGGAAAATAAAAATGGCGGGGTTACCACCTACATCGCCAAAGGCATTATTGACGCCACCCAGGATGCCGATTTAGCCGCCGCCGCGGGAGTCCCCTTCAGTGTTGGCCAGGAGGATGCAGGCTATCCTGCTAGAAAAATGGCTACCACCTTGGTTTTCCAACTGGATGGTATTACACCCGAGGACTGGCAGGAAATCCGTAGGGTGCTTACCGAGGATGATGACTGGTTTACCGGTGCCAACAACGTCAGCGCTTGGGGCTTTGGGCCGATTATGGAGCAATACCAGTCCAGTAACCAGCGGGTAGGTATTCGCGGTCTTAATATGGGTCGGCAAAAGGATGGCACTGTGTTGATCAATGCCCTGCATATCTTCAATGTGGATCCCGTGGATAGGCAATCCCGCCAAGAGGCCATGCGACTTGCTCAACAGGAGCTGCCCCTAATTGTAGACTATCTCAGAGAAAATATCCCCGGACTACAGGATTGTTTTGTGTCTGAGGTAGCTCCGGAACTGTATATTCGTGAATCCAGACATATTTACGGTGAATACCGTTTGACCATCGATGATGTCTTAGAGAACAAAGACTTCCCCGATCGCATTGCCTTTGGCTCTTACCCAGTGGATGTACAGGCCTCCGGTCCAGAGGAAAAGGGTGCCGTCATAGGGGTGCCTGCTCAGTACGCTGTTCCCTTCCGGTGCCTCGTGCCTCAGAAAATAGATAACCTACTGGTGGTGGGCCGCTCAGCCAGTTTCGATTCATTGCCCCACGGCAGTGCCAGAACAGTCCCGGTGGGTATGGCCACTGGTGAGGCCGCCGGAGCGGCAGCGGCCCTGAGTATTGAAGAGAATAAGAACTTTCGGGAAATAAGTAAAAACAGTAAATATATCAGTCAATTGCAAGAAATGTTAAACAACCAGGGGATGGATATCAAGCCCTTTACCTGGCGGGAATCAGACACAACCAAGCACTGGGCCTATGATGCCTTAAAGATGATGCGTAAACATGCACTGGTGCAAGGAGGTTACCCCAACGACTACCAGCTGGATGGAATTATTACCGAAGAAGAATTAATCCACCAGCTCCAGGAACTTTCGCGCATATATGGGATAACCATACCCGAAGAATTACGGCAGAACAAGGGAGATAAGAACTACCTCAGCGGAAAAAAGGCTGCCCTAATCCTGTCCCAATACGCCGGCCAAGAAATGTCCCGCCAAGAGGCCTATGACTATATAATGGAGACCTACGGGGACAAAAACATATCGACAAGCCTAGAAACCAACGACGGCAGACTAACCCGTGCGGCTGCCTATGTGCTGTTACAAAATTATGTTGAAAAAAATAAAACAAAATAGTTCCGGCAAAGCATACAAATAGGCTGATAGGTAGGGGATACCTGTCAGCCTATTCTAATTAATGGCCACCGCAGTGTTTTTGGTGGCCTCAAACCATCGCTTTTAGTATAGCTTCATAAAGGCAGTAAATGCGGTCACTCCCCCAATGGCAAAGATTAAAAAGCCGCTTAACTGTGGCAGCAGGCGCCAGGGTCCATGGTCAAGTAGGTTGCCGGTAAAGGAAGAGAGTTTAACAAAAACAAGCCCAATGGTAACCAATGCCACCGCACCGCCAATGCCAAAGGCAATAACCAAAGCTAAGCCGCTGACAAGGGCACCACTGCTAAGGGATAGGAGTAAAATAGCCAGGGCGCTGGGGCAGGGCATCAACCCATTGGTAAAACCAAGCAAGAGAATATCGAATAAACTAACCCTAGCCTGGCCTGGATTTCGCCAGGATTTTGCCGTAGGATGGCGGGTATGACCGCAACCACAACTGCAAGTTTGATTTTTGCGCAGCATCATTCTTAAACCCACCAGAACAATAATGGCACCGGAAACGAGTTTCAGCCAGAGTCCCATTTGTTCTTGGGAAATGCTAGCGTTAGACATGGCCAGTGCAGTGGCAGAATGGGCCAATACAGCCATCATCACAATGATCAAGGTGTGAGTAATAGCGGAAGTTAAACCCAGAAGAATAGCATCCCGGGAGCGGCCCCGAGACATGATTAAATAAGCCCCCATGATACTCTTACCATGGCCGGGCTCTAAGGCGTGCAAGGCACCAATTCCAAGGGCAGAAAAGAAATATAGCCAAAAATCCACAATAACCCCCCCTGCAATACTAGTCCCTAATTACTATTCGGGCCGAAAGGGTTTTAATACCATAAACTTCATATTGCACCAAATAATATGTTATACTAACCTGAAAACGATTAGCCATTAGCAAAAGGTGCCATTTGACTAAAAGCTAAAAGATGGAGATGCATAATGGAATACATCAATACTAAGAATTGGCTTGTCCGTCCTGCCCAGCTAGATGAGGCTATCATTCAGCAAGCGGCAGCTATGATAAAAAAAGGTGGTTTGGTAGCCTTTCCCACAGAAACCGTTTACGGCCTTGGGGCTAACGGCTTGGACCGTAAGGCGGTGGCAGCTATCTATTGTGCTAAGGGCAGACCCTCAGACAACCCTCTCATCCTACACGTAGCAGATACTAGTATGGTAAAGGATTTGAGCAGAAATCTTCCGGATAAGGCCTCGTTGTTAATGAGAAAATTTTGGCCAGGTCCATTAACCTTAGTGGTCCCCAAAGCCAAGCATATTCCAGTGGAAGTTACGGGTGGTTTGGACACAGTGGCGGTGCGGATGCCGGATCATCCAGTGGCCCTGGCATTGATACGGGCCTCGGGGCTGCCTATAGCGGCCCCCAGTGCCAACCAATCCGGCCGGCCAAGTCCCACCAAGGCAGAACATGTTCAGGCCGATCTGCAGGGCAGAATTGATGCTATATTGGATGGCGGACCGGCGGGACTGGGCTTAGAATCAACGGTATTAGACCTAACCAGTAAAGTGCCTGTCATCCTGCGCCCAGGCGGGGTTACCTACGAGGAATTAAAGGAAGTCTTAGGTGACGTCATCATTGACCCCTCGGTGCTGGGAAAAAAACTGCCCAAGGATCAGGTGCCGCGTTCACCTGGTATGAAATATCGGCACTACGCCCCAACCTCTCCAGTGATCTTATTTGAGGGTGAACCCCATAAAATTAAGACAGCTATCACGGAAAGGGCCCAGGCATTACTGGCCCAGGGTAAAAAAGTAGGAATTTTAGCCACCGAAGAGCAGGCCCAGGGCTACCCCCCCCAGGCCAAAATACTTAAACTTGGCACCAGGGAAAACCCCACCACTGCCGCCGCCAGCCTATTTTCAAGACTAAGGGAATTTGACCAACTACATGTCGATGTTATCCTAGTCGAAGGCATTGCAACAACCGGCATCGGCCTAGCCATCATGAACCGCCTCCGCCGGGCGGCAGTTGAAAAGTTTGAGTGTTAATTATTTAGACAGGATTAATCTTTTGAGTTGGCTATTTTTTATAAGCATATGGCATAGATTTATATGAAAATAGATTAGCCAAAACGAAACGGTCGTGAAGCTTGGCCTCCGCCATGGGTCCTAAAAAAGCCCATGGCTCATGGCCCAAGCCACATGGCCCAAAAAATAAGAAAGCTGGGGGTTATCTTGAGTCTGATAACATTACTTGCCTTAGCCGTGGCTTTAGGCACCGATGCCTTTTCCCTCTGCATTGGTATAGGCCTGGCAGGAATCAATCGGCGTCAGATTGCCATGATCAGTGTTACTGTGCTGGCCTTTCACGTCTTTATGCCCCTTCTGGGTTGGTTTGCCGGTGGTTATTTAGGAAGCAAAGTGGGTCAGGCTGCCTCCATTGCCGGTGCGCTGCTGTTAATATATCTGGGTGGTAAAATGATATGGGATACTGTCAAACCTGGTGACGGCAGTGAACCTCGTTTTACCATTACCAACACCAAGGGCCTGCTGCTTTTATCTGCCAGTGTCAGCATGGACGCCCTCAGCGTAGGCTTTACCCTGGGTACCCAACAAGTATCCCTATTGCTAGCCTCCGGTGTCATTGGCCTTGTGGCGGGAATCATGACCTTTGCCGGACTTACCCTAGGTAAATATGTAGGGGATTGGCTTGGTGAACGGGCAGAGCTACTAGGCGGACTAATCCTAGCCGGCATTGGGGTAAAATTATTTTTTTAGCGATTAGCAATTTGCCATGCGAAAAAGCTAAAAGTGAAAAGAAGGAAAAAGCAGGATAATTGTAGAAAAAAGTAACTGTCCTTAGTGTAGAGGGCAGTTTTTGTTTTTACCAGCCTGGGAATAATACCATGCAGGAATGTTGCTCGGAGGGATGATGATGGAGAAAAAAATTTTATTTGTTTGTACCGGAAATACCTGCCGTAGCAGCATGGCCGAGGCCTTGGCCAGAGCAATGGCAGAAGAACGGGGTTTAAGTGGACTGACCTTTATCTCAGCCGGTACCATGGCTTGGCCTGGGGAAAAGGCTAGCCATCAGGCCATTGAAGTATTGGCCGATCAAGGCATAGAATTATCTCACCACCGTGCTACTCTACTATCACCGGAACGGATTGCCGAGGCAGACCTTGTTTTAACCATGACAGAAAACCACCGTCAGCAAATAGTAAGCAAATGTCCAGAGGCCACTGACAAAGTTTTTACCCTAGGAGCATACGCCGAGCTGCCCTTGGATGTTTCCGACCCCTATGGCAGTTCAGTGGAAACCTACCGTAACTGTGCAGGAGAATTACAGCACATGATCAGTAAAGCATTGGACAAATTATCTGAGTAAATAGAGGCATCATGGAGGTTAAATCATTGAAAAATCTTACAGTAGTACTGGGAAGCGATCATGCTGGTTTTGAAATGAAGGAAAAAATTAGCCAATACCTCAACAGTCAAGGGGTTACCGTTCAGGATATAGGCTGTAACAGTACCGAATCCTGTGACTACCCAGATTTTGCACTGGCCGTAGGAGAAAAAGTTCGTACCGGCCAATGCCAGCAAGGCATTCTCATTTGTGGTAGCGGTGTGGGCATGGCCATAGCTGTCAACAAAATACCCGGCGTCAGGGCGGCCAATGTCTTTGACCCAGAAATCGCCAAACTAGCCAGAGAACACAACAATGCCAACGTCCTAACCATGGGCTCCCGCTTCATTGACCTGGAAAAAGCCATAGCCATCACACAAAACTTCATCACCACCCCCTTCGCCGGCGACCGCCATGCCAAGAGGGTGGACAAGATAATGGCTATCGAGAAGAGCTTTTGTCCGTAGGGCCTTGAGCCGTTAACCTAGCCCATGAACCAAGGCCAATTCGAAGGGAGAGAAACCAATGATCAAAGGAAATCTATCCATGACAGACCCCGAGCTAGCAAAGGCCATAGACCTCGAATTTCAGCGTCAGCAAAGAAATATCGAGCTCATTGCCTCGGAAAACTTTGTGAGTCCCGCGGTAATGGAAGCCCAGGGGTCGGTATTGACCAACAAATATGCCGAGGGATATCCCGGCAAACGTTACTATGGTGGCTGTGAATTTGTGGATATTGCTGAATCATTAGCCATTAGCAGAGCCAAAGAACTGTTTGGTGCAGATCATGCAAACGTGCAGCCCCATTCCGGTGCCCAAGCCAACTTTGCGGTGTATTTTGGACTGCTGCAACCAGGGGACAAAATTCTCGGTATGAACCTAGCCCACGGTGGACACCTCACCCATGGCAGCCCGGTCAACGTATCTGGCAAATACTTTAATGTGGTAGCCTATGGCGTAGAAGAAGCCACTGGCTGCATCAATTACGATAAACTAAGGGAAGTGGCTGTGCAGGAAAAACCCAAAATGATTGTTGCCGGAGCCAGTGCCTATCCCAGAGCCATCGATTTCAAACAGATCAGCGAAATCGCCAAAGAAATTGATGCCTACTTCTTTGTGGATATGGCCCATATCGCCGGCCTAGTGGCTGCCGGACTACACCAAAGTCCCGTACCCTATGCCGACATCGTCACCACCACCACCCACAAAACCCTGAGAGGCCCCAGGGGCGGCATGATATTGTGTAAAGAAAAATATGCCCCAATAATGGACAAGGCCATTTTCCCTGGCAGCCAGGGCGGCCCCCTGATGCACGTAATTGCGGCCAAAGCAGTGGCCTTTGGAGAAGCACTAAAACCAGAGTTTAAAGGGTATCAACAGCAAATTCTAGGAAACGCCCAGGCCTTGGCCAAAGGGTTATTAGCAAGGGGCTTTAACCTAGTTTCCGGAGGCACAGACAACCACCTAATGCTAGTTGACCTCAGAGGAACCGGGATAACCGGCAAAGAAGCAGAAAAATTACTGGATGAAGTGCACATTACTTGTAACAAAAACGCCATCCCCTTTGATCCGGAAAAACCCTTTGTCACCAGCGGCATCCGCCTTGGCACACCGGCTGCCACCACCAGAGGCTTTAAAGAGGACGACATGGACAAAATAGCCCAGATTATCGTCCAAACCCTAAAAGAAAAAGACAACCCAACCATCCAAGAAAAATCCCGGGCCATGGTCAAAGAGCTCTGTGATAAATATCCACTGTATGCTTAAGGGATGGATATTTGGGGTCAAGCCATCCGCTAAAAGCTAGATGGCAGAAGGCTAAAAGGTTTGTCTCTGCAACCTTAAGCGAAAGATAATTGCCCAAAAACAACCACACTACCCAAAGGAGGTCCACAAAATTGCGTCCTTCCTGGGATGAATATTTTATACAGATTTGCCGCATGGCTGCCACCCGCTCTACCTGCTTACGGCGTAAGGTGGGGGCGGTCATCGTCAAGGACAATCGTATTCTGGCCACCGGCTACAACGGTGCACCTGCGGGCTTGGCCCATTGTCTGGATATTGGCTGTATGAGGGAAAAGTTAGGCATACCTTCCGGGCAGCGACATGAACTTTGCCGATCCCTGCATGCAGAGCAAAATGCCATTATCCAGGCAGCCGTGCATGGTACCGCCATCCGGGGCAGCATCATTTATGTAACAAATCAACCCTGCGTTATGTGTTCCAAGATGATTGTCAATGCGGGGATAAAAAAGGTAATCTTTGCCGGAGATTACCCGGACGACCTTTCCCTTAGGATATTCGAGGAGGCAGGCATAGAACTGGTAAAAATATAAAATTTTATAGGCTCTTGGCCAAAGGGAATCATTTTATGGCCTGTCAGGACTTTGCCCCTAGACAGGCCTTGTTCGTTCAATAATCTTTAAAATTTAGCAAAAACTTGTAATTTTTAATCTTTACTAATATACTGTTAGGTGGAGGAGGCTGCATCATGTTAACTAAAACCATTGCCCTGCCCAAACTTAATAACCTCTCACCAACCATGGAATCCACAGCTTTAAAGCTAATGGAAGAAACAGGTGAATTGGCCCAAGCCATTGGTAAATTCCGAGGCATGAGCGGCGAACAGACAAAATACCAAGAGCAGGAAGTCATGGAGCTAATCAGTAAAGAACTCCTCGACGTAGCCCAGACCGCTGTCAGCATGATGTTTGTCTTAGAAGAGGAATACGGAGTAAATATTGAGAAGACGAGGGAAAGACATCTAGAAAAATTAGTAAGCAAGGGATATCTTAGCCTTTAGCTGTTAGCTATTAAATGGCCGTGAGCCATGGGCAGTGGGCCTTGAGCTTTAAAACCACTATCTATGTCATCCTGAGCGGATAGCGAAGGATCTTTCTAACATCGAAATTCGTAGGGAACGGTCTTGACCGTTCCGTTCACCGAAACGCTAGCAATAGCGGAATGGTCAAGACCATTCCCTACAACCGCCTTTGAAAGGTTAGTGCCAAGGTCCTTCACTACAGACTAGGCTCACAACAAAACCCTAAAGGCCCTAAAGCAATCATGCAAAAAAAGCCCACGGCCCATGGCCCACGGCTCACGGCCAAAACCCAAGGCTGTCTTTAGGCCGACGGCTGAGGGCGGAAGGCTATTCTTACGGAGGTAGAACATGCTTAAAGTACTTACCGTCTTCGGAACCCGTCCGGAGGCGATTAAAATGGCACCGTTGGTCAAGGAATTAAATCGTCGACCGGACAAAATTAAATCCATTGTTGCCGTAACCGCTCAACATCGGGAGATGCTGGATCAGGTGTTGGAACTATTTGAAATTGTTCCTGATTATGACCTTAACATCATGCAGGAGGGACAAACACTCTACGATGTTACCGTCAGGGCACTAGAGGGTCTAAAGAATGTCCTTACCCAGTGCAACCCAGACTTGGTGCTGGTTCATGGAGACACCACTACCACCTTTGTGGCTGCTTTGGCTGCTTATTACAGACAAATACCAGTGGGGCATGTGGAGGCAGGCCTGAGAACCCACAACAAATATTCACCCTTCCCGGAAGAAATGAATCGGCACCTTACCGGAGCCTTGGCCGAGTATCATTTTGCACCAACCCAAAGGTCCCTGCAAAACCTAATTAAAGAAAATATAAAAATAGAAAATATCTTTGTCACAGGAAACACGGTAATTGATGCCCTAAAAGCAACAGTCAAAGAAAACTATGCCTTTGCCGATCCCCTACTAAATAGTATTGATTTTAATAAACATAAGGTGTTGCTGGTAACAACCCACCGTCGGGAAAATCTAGGGGAACCCATGCGGGCTATTTATAATGCCCTTAAAGAAATTGTGGAAAACTACCCAGATGTGGAGATTGTTTTCCCAGTACATAAAAATCCTGCTGTACGACGGGTGGTCAATGAAGTCTTAGGCGGGATGGCCAGGGTTCATTTAATCGAGCCGCTGCAGTATGAACCCTTCATTAACTTAATGCAGCGATGTTATTTGGTACTAACAGATTCTGGGGGCATGCAGGAAGAAGCCCCTTCTCTGGGAAAACCTGTTTTAGTACTACGCAATACCACCGAGAGGCCAGAGGCAGTGGACGCTGGAACCGTAAAATTAGTAGGGACAAGCCAAGATAAAGTGCTATCTGTCACAAGTAAACTTATTGACAATTTAGAATTTTACAAGAAAATGTCGGAGGCTGTCAATCCGTATGGGGATGGTTTGGCCTCCAAAAGGATTGTAGACTTCATTTGTCACAAATTTGACCCTTCAGAAGAACAACCAGAGGAATTTCTAGCTAAATCATAGCATAATATTTTCCATATATGGGAATTTAACATGCATGTAGTAAAAAATTATTTAAAAAATTGCCTAAAGTCTTAATTCGGTGGAGGAAAAATGAAAAACCTGTAGAAGTATATTATGACAAAAGACGCACAATTGTCACGTACACGACACGTCATGCATATGACAAAGGTGAAAATCCGAACAAGTGTAATGTATTGTGAATTATTGAATTAACGCTGCGATATTGCAGGAGGCAGAAAGCTAACAGCTAGCTACCTGAAAGGAATGCCAAAACCCCTATGACTGAAAAAAGAAAAGGAGAACCACTTAGAGCGTTGGCTCTGGCATCTTCCATCAGCGTAGAGATTGCCACCGCAACTACGGTTGGTTATTTTAGCGGACGATGGCTAGACAGCAAGTTCAATACGGATCCTTGGTTGATGCTGGCAGGCTTATTGCTGGGCATGGCCGGGGGTATGTGGGGGGTTTACATGACCCTGGAAACTTTCCGCAAAAAAGACAAGGAGTGAGTCTATGCTGGGTTCCCAAACCATGCCGAATCTGGAGATACAACTGAAACGAACCATTAAGTCTACGGCTATCGTTGTGGCTTGCTTGGTGTTAGCAGTTGCTTTAGATTATGGCAATGTTGTTTACAAGGGCCTACTGATTGGATCCTTAGTCAGCCTGCAAAATGTCATTTTACTAAGCAAAAGAATTAAAAAAGTTGCCACTATTAAGGATGTTGGCAAAGCAATTGCATATATGCGCAGGGGCTTTTTCATTCGCCTTATTATCATCATGGCCACCCTGTGGTTGTCTATCAAAATGCCTAATGTCAGCTTGAATGCCACAGCGGTAGGCTTGTTTGTTGCCCCGATCCTGTCGATCTCTGACTTTTTTATCACCGTGATTAAAGAAAGTGCCTTCAAAACAAGCACTTTCGATAATAAAGTTAACAAAATTCAACGTGAAGGGGGTGAAAAAGCATGAGCGCTGCAGCGGGAGCTGCGCAGGCAGCAGAACATCATGATATGCTGCACGAGGTGGAAGTGGCCCTAAACTTTTGGAATATTCCATTGTTCACGGACTTCGATAAGTACTGGCATATCTTTGGACTTAGCATTAGTCCCAGGACCATGATCATGACCTGGATTGCCATGGCACTGGTATTACTCTTTGCCTGGTACTGTACCAAAGATCAGAAGGTCAGAAGCCCTGGCAAAGCCCAAACATTTTTTGAACTTTTATGGGACTTTCTAGGTGGCCAGGTCTTTGGCAACCTTGGCAACAAGCTAGGGGCTGCCATGATGCCCATCATTGTAACATTTTTCATTTACATCCTATTTTCAAACCTAATGGGGCTGATACCGACACTAAGTTCACCAACAGCAGATAAGAATACGACCTTTGGCCTTGCTTTAATCGTTGTATTGTTAATTCACTATCATGGTTTTAAAGCCAATGGAATTGGTGGTCATATCGGTCACTACTTCAAGCCCTTTAAACCCTTTGTGTTGATTCACCTAATTGAAGAAGTCGCAAGACCTGTTACTCTGGCCTTCCGTCTTTACGGCAACATCTTCGCTGGTGAAGTGCTGATTGCTGTCTTGTTAGGTCTAATCAACATCAATGCTTACTTGTTTGGCGGATTCATTCCTTCAGTTATCTGGTTGGCCTTCTCTGTATTCGTAGGTTGTGTGCAGGCATTTGTCTTCTCAATGTTAACCATTGCTTACGTTTCACAGTTTGCCGCCCATGAAGAAGCTGATCACCACTAGGTTTTTATCTCTAAACATTTCAGGAAAGGAGGAGAAATAAATGGAAGTAGGAGCCGCTGCTGCTATTGCTGTAGGTTTAGCCGTAGGTTTAGGTGCTCTGGGTGCTGCCATTGGTGACGGTATTTGTACTGGTAAAGCCATTGAGTCTATTGCCCGTCAGCCCGAAGCTAAAGGTACCATTCAAACCACCATGTTTATTTCTGTAGGTCTAATCGAATCTATCCCCATTATTGCCGTAGTACTTGCCTTTATGTTATTTGGTAAGCTTGGTTAATCCAACAAGTACATTTTCTTAGGACGGGGGCGATCTGGCGGGCTTAACGGGGTCTCCAAGCCCGCCATCGCCTTCCTTACTGTCCGCCCAGACGGAAGGAGGGGAATTTGTGGAGAGCTTAGGTTTTAATGGCACAATACTTGCCCAGATGTTCAACTTCCTGGTCTTATTAATCTTGCTCCGGGCGGTGGCCTACAAGCCATTTATGAACATGCTGGAAAAACGTAGGGAACTTATCGAAGGCAGCATTGCTGCCGCCGAAGAAGATAAAAAGCAAGCAGAACAACTGCGCGCTGCCTTACAGGCTGATCTACAGCAATCTCGGGAGCAGGCCGCAGAAATTTTGGCCCGTGCCGCCAAGAATGCTGAAGAACAAGCCCAGCAGATCATTGAAGCTGCCAAGGTTGAAGCTGCCCGTGTAACTGATGGTGCCCTGGCCGAAATCCAAAGAGAAAAGGAAAAGGCTGTGGCAGAACTCAGGGATCAGGTTGCTACACTCTCCATTTTGGTTGCTGGCAAGATTATCGACCAGAAACTGAACGCTGATGTTCAAAAGGACCTGGTAGACAAATTTGTTAAAGAGGCAGGGGATCTGCCATGTTAAGAGGGGCTGTGGCAAGACGATATGCCCAGGCCCTGTATGAAATTGCTCAGGATAAAAATACCCTGGAAGCGATAGAACAAGAGCTCAAGGGTGTTGCCGAAGCAATTGAAGGGACTAGGGAACTCCAAAAGGTTTTATATCATCCGCAGGTGTTACCTGGTGAAAAGAAGAACTTGCTCAAGGCGATTTTTGGTGACAAAATCTCTGCTAAAACCTTACATTTCTTAAGTTTAGTAGTAGATAAACGCCGCGAAAACTACATCTCAGGCATAGCAGCTGAATTTTCTTTTTTAGCCAATGAAGCTCGGGGCAAAGTGGCAGCAGAAGTAACCACCGCCGTTGCCATCGACGAGCAACAAAAACAAGAACTTATAAAAGTGGCTTCACGCTTGGCCGGTAAAGAAGTTGAGCCTACCTTTGCGGTAGATCCTTCACTTATCGGTGGTGTAGTTGTACGTATCGGTAGTAAGGTTATTGATGGCAGCATCAAAACCCGCCTGGCTACTATAAAATCACGCCTTATGTCCAAAACCAGTTAATAGATAGGGGTGAACCAGTACATGAATTTGCGACCTGAAGAGATCAGCTCGATCATAAGGCAGCAAATCGATAAATACGAGGCCCAGGTAGAAGTATCTGACGTGGGCACCGTTATCCAGGTCGGCGACGGTATCGCCCGTGTTTATGGCCTCGAAGATTGCATGGCCTCTGAACTATTAGAGTTCCCTGGCGGCACCTTCGGTATGGCCCTCAACCTGGAAGAAGATAACATCGGTTGCGTTATTATGGGTCCCTACACCCACATTAAAGAAGGCGACCCGGTAAAGCGTACTGGCCGGATTATCTCCGTTCCCGTAGGCGACGCCCTAATTGGTCGTGTTGTTAACCCGTTGGGCCAGCCCATTGATGGCAAAGGTCCTATTAAAACTGATAAATACCGTTCCACTGAGCGTATTGCTCCTGGTGTTATTACCCGTAAATCCGTTACCGTGCCGCTGCAAACAGGCTTAAAGGCTATCGACGCGATGGTTCCCATCGGTCGTGGCCAACGGGAATTGATTATCGGTGACCGCCAGACTGGTAAAACTGCCGTGGCTATTGATGCCATTATCAACCAAAAGGGTCAGGATGTTATCTGTATCTACGTAGCCGTAGGTCAGAAGGCATCTACCGTAGCTGGTGTTGTGCAGTCTCTGGAAGCCCACGGTGCCATGGAATACTCCATCATTGTAGCCGCTAACGCTTCCGAACCCGCCCCACTGCTTTACCTGGCTCCTTATTCCGGTTGTGCCATGGGTGAAGAATTCATGGATCAAGGCAAAGACGTTTTGATCATCTATGATGACTTGTCTAAGCAGGCGGCTGCTTATCGTGAATTGTCTCTGTTGCTGCGTCGTCCACCCGGACGTGAAGCATTCCCTGGGGACGTATTCTATCTACACTCCCGCCTGTTAGAGCGTGCAGCTCGTCTTAGCGAAGATTTCGGCGGCGGTTCTATTACCGCTCTGCCCATCATTGAAACCCAAGCTGGTGACGTGTCTGCTTACATTCCCACCAACGTTATTTCCATTACAGACGGTCAGATCTTCCTAGAATCTGACTTGTTTAACTCCGGTATGCGTCCTGCGATTTCAGTAGGTCTGTCAGTATCCCGGGTTGGTGGTGCGGCTCAAATTAAAGCCATGAAGCAGGTTGCTGGTCAGCTTCGTCTAGACTTAGCGCAATATCGCGAATTGGCTGCCTTCGCCCAATTTGGCTCCGACTTAGATAAATCTACCTTGGCCCGCCTGAATCGTGGTGCACGTACGACACAGATTCTGAAGCAAGGTCAGTACAAGCCATATCCAGTAGAAGAGCAAGTGGTTGTCATCTACACTGCTGTTAAAGGTTTCCTCGATGATATCGATTTGAGCCGTGTAGGTGCCTTTGAAGAAGGTTTCATTAATTTTATGCGCTCCAGCAAGTCTGATATCCTTACGGCTATCAGAGAACAAAAAGAAATTAAATCCGATACCGATGAGAAGTTAAAGGCTGCCATCGAAGAATTTAAGAAGTCCTTTGCCTAATGCATTCTCTAGTGTCGTAGTTTGTAAGGACTCCGTTGCCCGAAAAAAGGTGGTGATTTAGTAGATGGCCAGTGCGCAAGATATTAGGCGCCGGATTAAGAGTGTTAAAAATACCCAACAAATCACCAAAGCTATGAAAATGGTTGCAGCTGCCAAACTGCGTCGTTCTCAGGAGGCTGTTACATCCGCCCGTCCCTTTGCGCTGAAAATTAAAGAAGTGCTCAGCCGTGTGGCTGCCGCCAGTGGTGGTGCCAGTCATCCTCTGCTGGAAGTTCGGGAGATAAAAACAACTGCCTACGTGGTTATTTCAGCCGATAGAGGCCTGTGTGGTGGCTACAACGCCAACGTGTTGCGAAAAGCTTCAGGTGAAGTGGGCGATATAAACAATACATCAATCGTGGCTGTAGGTAGGAAGTCTAGAGATTATTTCAACCGTCGTGGTTATGCTATGTCAGCTTCCTTTGTACAGTTAGGTGAATCCATTCAATTTTCCCAAGCCAAAGAGATTGCCAATTTTGTTATGGACAAATACATGGCCGGGGAATTTGACGAAGTAAGGTTGATTTTCAGTGAGTTCGTTAACGTTCTCACACAGCGTCCCGTCACAGTAAAATTACTGCCGGTGGAAACTCCTGCAGAGGAATCCAAAGGACCCAAGATGGAGTACATCTACGAACCATCTGCCGAAGCAGTATTATCTGAACTATTACCCACGTACGTGGAGTCAACGGTTTTCCGTGCCATGCTGGAAGCAAAAGCCGGCGAGCAAGGTGCCCGTATGACTGCCATGGATTCCGCTACTAATAACGCCAAGGATATGATTAATAAACTAACCCTATCCTTGAACCGAGCCCGTCAGGCTGCCATCACCAAGGAGATTTCCGAGATTGTTGGCGGTGCTGCAGCGCTTGAGTAAATGTGCACTGAAATCTGACTGCAAGGAGGTCGGAGAACCTGATGAACGTAGGCCGAGTCGTCACGGTTATCGGCGTGGTTGTGGACATTGAGTTCGCACCAGGCCAGGTACCCGGCATATATAACGCCCTTAAGATCCGAACGGAGGACCAAGAAGATAAATCCACCGAATGGAACTTAACTTTGGAAGTGGCTCAACACTTGGGCAACAACCGTGTTCGTGCCATCGCCATGTCCTCCACAGAGGGTTTGAAACGTGGCATGAATGTTGTTGACACGGATAAAGCCATCGCCGTACCCGTAGGTCGCCCCGTTCTAGGACGTATGTTGAACGTAATTGGCGACGAAATTGATGGTTTAGAACCGGTTAAATCCGAGATACACTATCCCATTCACCGTCCTGCTCCTGCCCTGGTAGACCAGTCCACCAAAGCAGAAATCTTGGAGACTGGCATCAAGGTAGTAGACCTAATGATCCCCTTCCTGAAGGGTGGTAAGATTGGTCTGTTCGGTGGTGCTGGTGTAGGTAAGACAGTTCTAATTTTGGAGCTGATTAACAATATTGCAAAACAACACGGTGGTATCTCCGTATTCGCCGGTGTTGGTGAGCGTACCCGTGAAGGGAACGATCTTTATCACGAAATGAAGGATTCCGGCGTTTTAGATAAGACCACCATGGTGTTCGGTCAGATGAACGAACCCCCGGGAGCTCGTCTCCGCGTAGGTTTGACTGGTCTTACCATGGCCGAATATTTCCGTGATGAAGAGGGTGCCGACACCCTGCTCTTCATTGATAACATCTTCCGTTTCACCCAGGCAGGTTCCGAGGTTTCCGCGTTGCTAGGCCGTATGCCTTCCGCCGTAGGTTACCAGCCCACCTTGGCTACTGAAATGGGTCAACTACAAGAACGTATTACATCTACCCGTAAGGGTTCCATTACCTCGGTACAGGCCATTTACGTGCCTGCGGACGACTTAACCGACCCGGCGCCGGCCAACGCATTCGCACACTTGGACGCCACCGTAGTATTAAGCCGTGCCATCTCCGAGTTGGGTATCTATCCGGCTGTTGACCCTTTGGATTCCACCTCTCGTATTCTTGACCCTCAGGTTGTGGGTAAAGAGCACTACGATTGTGCCCGTGGGGTACAGGGTGTTCTGCAACGTTATAAGGAGCTCCAGGATATCATCGCTATTCTTGGTATGGACGAATTGTCCGACGAAGATAAAGTGCTGGTGGCACGTGCACGTAAACTGCAGCGTTTCTTATCCCAGCCCTTCAGCGTTGCTGAAACCTTTACCGGCAGACCAGGCCGTTTCGTACCCCTGAAGGATAACATTCGCAGCTTTAACGAAATTCTCGAAGGTAAACATGACCATCTGCCAGAGCAAGCTTTCTACATGGCGGGTGACATTGACGAAGTTATCGAGAATGCAAAACGTATTGAGGCTGGTGCATAATTATGGCAAAAACCCAACGCCTTGATATTGTCACTCCTGAAAAGGTAGTTTTCAGCGAGGAAATCGAATTCGTCGTAGCACCAGGTGCCGACGGTGAACTCGGTATCTTGCCTGAACACGCTCCTCTGGTCACAGCCCTTAAGGTTGGAACTTTGAGGGTACAGCAGGGCGGCAAATTCTTTAAGGTGGCCGTCAGCGGTGGGTTCATGGAAGTCAAGAACAGCCGGATCGTTGTTCTGGCTGATACCGCTGAAAGAGCCGACCAAATTGATGTCGATCGTGCGAATGCCGCTAAACAGCGTGCAGAGCAGCGCATCAACAGCAAAAACTTGGAAGTCGACATCAAACGTGCGGAAATCGCCTTACACAAGGCCCTCAACCGTATCAAAGCTGCGGAATAAGCAGAAAAACCCAGGATAGCAATATTGACTATCCTGGGTTTTTTGTATTTATAGCAGGCTTTTTGGTAATACTAGCAGGTAGCTATTTGCCATTAGCTGTTAGCCCAAAAACCTCCCTCTCCGAGGGGGCTGGCAGCGAAGCTGACGGGGGGAGTCTTCCCACACATTACCGCTGAAGGCGGATGGCTGACGACTGACAAAAGGAGATCCCATGGAAGAAAAAATCATCATCACAGGCGGTAACCCCCTCAAGGGCAACATCCGCGTCAGCGGCGCAAAAAACGCGGTACTTCCGGTCCTGGCAGCATCCCTACTGACAACAACCCAAACCAGGCTGCTAGATGTACCCAACCTAGCCGATGTCGGAGTCATTTGCTCCGTCCTCGAACACCTAGGAGCCAAAATAATAAAATCCGAGGGGGAACTCCTAATTACTGTTCCCACCCTCACCAATATAGAAGCCCCCTATGAATACGTTCGCAAAATGAGGGCTTCCTTTTTAGTCATGGGTCCCCTCCTAGCCAGAGAGGGCAAAGCCAGAATTTCCTTGCCCGGCGGCTGTGCCATCGGCACCAGACCCATCGATCTTCATCTCAAGGGTTTTTCTGCCTTGGGTGCCGATATCCGCTATGGATCCGGCTATATCGAAGCCTCAGCCCAAGAACTCACAGGCTCCGATATCTACCTGGATTTCCCCAGCGTAGGAGCCACCGAAAATATTATGATGGCTGCGGTTCTCGCCAAGGGCCAAACCATCATCGAAAACGCAGCCGAAGAACCGGAAATTGTCGACCTGGCCAACTACCTTAACTCCATGGGGGCCAAAATCAAGGGGGCCGGTACCAAGGTCATTCGCATTACCGGTGTACCAGAACTAACCGGCACCACCCATGCAGTGATCCCAGACCGCATCGAAGCAGGCACCTATCTGGTGGCAGCAGCCATGACCCGAGGTGATGTGGTCGTGGAAAACGTTATTGCCGACCACCTTAAACCTATCGTGGCCAAACTAAAAGAAGCCGGTGCAGAAATTATCGAAGACGAAACCCAAATTCGAGTGAGAAGCCAAAGTAAATTAAAAGGCGTAGACATCAAAACCCTACCCTACCCCGGCTTTCCCACCGACATGCAGGCCCAGTTCATGACCCTCATGACCGTTTCCGAGGGCACCAGCATCATCACAGAGACAGTCTTTGAAAACCGCTTTATGCATGTCAATGAACTAAAACGCATGGGTGCCAGAATCAAAATAGAAGGCCGCACCGCCATCGTCCAAGGAGTAAAAACTCTAAACGGAGCGGAAGTCAAAGCCACCGACCTCCGAGCCGGCGCGGCCATGATCCTAGCCGGCCTAACCGCCACCAACCAAACCGGCGTATCCAACATTCACCACATTGACCGGGGGTATGAAAAGCTGATTGAGAAGCTGCAAGCCATAGGAGCAGATATCCAACGTGTGGAAGAACGGGTGCCGATGTTGGTGTAATTTTGCCATCAACCGTCAGCGAGCCATGGGTAGGGGCGACCTTTGGTCGCCCTCTTTCTAATCGAAGGGAATCAAACCCCTCTCATAAGCCAGACAATCAGCTGGATCTAACCCCCCCCAGCTTTGTTACACTTCCTCCTGTCACCACAACAAAACAAACCGATCATTGTAAAAACCAGTTATACCATCCAATCCAATAAAAATATATAACATATTTTACCAATTGCTATCATATTAATAAAATAGGCAACTTATCTCTATTAACACGGCTTTAAAAACCCCCTAAGAAATACATTCAAAGAGCTAAAGGCTGATGGCTGAAGGCCGACGGCTAATAAAAGGACGGTGCTCCCAAAAGTGAAAAAAATCCTCCTAGCCCTCTTAGGCTTCCTAACCCTACTAGTGGCCTTTCCCAACATTTCTCTAAAACTTTACCAACTAATCAATCCACCACAAATCCAATCCGTAGGTACAACCGTTAAAATGTACAACCACCAAACCCAAAAAATTGAATCCCTCCCGCTAGAAGAATACATCGTCGGCGTAGTGGCAGCGGAAATGCCAGCCTCCTTCCCAGTGGAAGCACTAAAGGCACAATCCGTAGCAGCCCGCACCTATATCATGCAGCGCATGGCCCCGGGAGGCGTAAAAAATGCACGCCACCCTGGAGCGGACGTATCCAGTGACCCCCGGGACGGACAAGCCTGGATCTCCCGAGGGGAAATGGAAAAACGTTGGGGCAAAATAAAATACCTCGAATACTACTACAAAATCCAATGGGCAGTGGATGCCACCAGAGGACAAGTAATAAGTTATAAATCCCAACTAATATTCCCGGCCTTCCACGCCTCCTGCGGCGGCAGCACCGAAAACGCCGAAGAAGTCTGGGTTGCCGCACTTCCCTATCTAAAGGGAGTAGACTGTCCCTACTGTGCCGACCCAGAACCGGATAGACAAGTAACCTATACCCTGGCAGAAATAGACCAAAAACTAAAAACCAACCTATCAGCCGTACCCGTGTCAACCACTAAAAACCAGGCCATCAAAATTACCCAGGAAACCGCAACCGGCCGTCCCAAAGAAATCGAATTTGGCAACAAAGAATACCCAGCCACCCTACTCAGAGAAATCCTAAACCTTCGTTCCACCCGCATCTCCTGGAACATCAACGGCGACAAAATTACCTTCACCACCAAAGGCTACGGCCACGGCGTAGGCCTTTGCCAATACGGTGCCAAAGGCCTAGCCCAACAAGGTAAAAGCTATGAGGAAATACTGAAGCATTACTACGCCGGCATAGAAATAAAAACGATGAAATAGGATAAGGGGTCCGGCTCAAATAAGTGAATGATTCAAGCCGGACCCCAGCGTATATTCACCCCCTTATCCTGGCAATACTATAACCAACGAAGCACGACTACCAAAGGGGATGAAACTATGTGGCCCTTCGAAAATTCACTACGC
The DNA here is from genome assembly GCF_036763075.1 of Desulfotomaculum sp. 1211_IL3151. NCBI lineage: Bacteria > Bacillati > Bacillota > Clostridia > Eubacteriales > Desulfotomaculaceae > Desulfotomaculum > Desulfotomaculum sp. 1211_IL3151. The sequence continues at coordinate 160,650 of NZ_JBAIYV010000044.1, forward strand.
AACCAATTACGCAACCAAGACCTCATGAAAAAATACCGTGAATGGTTAAAAAAATGGCTGCTCAAAGGAAATGGCAAGTTTAATGCCGCCGCACGAATCAGTGCAGTGCTAGTCATAGCCCTTCTATCCGCCTACGGCATATACAACTGGCAAAATGACCGGACAGTAAAAGATGCCGTCACAGGAAGTAATACCAACCAAGTAATTAAAGAGGACTACCAAAAGACACCAACCACCCAAGAACAAAATAATACAAAGACAGCAATACCCAAAGTAAAAAATGCTACCACCGTAACACAACCGAATGTAAACCCGGAGGAAATGGTCAAACCAGTCATGGGTCATGTACTCACAGGAGTGGGTATGACCTTCTCCGAAGTCTTTAAAGACTATCGCTATAACACGGGAGTTGCCCTAGCCGGCGACCAAGGCACAGAAATTAAAACGGCACTGGCCGGGACCGTCTCCGGGATTTCCACTGCAGAAAACAACACCATGGTTGTTACCCTAAGACACGATAACAATTGGGAATCCTCCTACAGCGGTCTAGAAAATGTTCAAGTCCAAACAGGACAACAGCTTGACAAAAACCAAATCCTTGGCACCCTGGGCAAAAACAGCAGAACCAATGGTGTTTTAGAGAATCACTTGTACTTCCAAATCACCAAAAACGGTGAACCAGTAGATCCTAATATCTACTGGAAATAAATTATAACTTGTCATTGCTCATCCAAATGGCCAATTTAAGGCCATTTTCTTTTTATTTTGTGACATTTCTCCTACCCCCCCGCATATATTTAAGTAAAAAGTAGCTCGGAGTGAAGTAATACCAAAGAAGACATCCATTCTCACACTTCTGACTTCTAACATCTCACGTCTCACTTCTCAAATGGGGGGTAGTAAAATGCAGGACTACATCCAAAAGCGGGTGCTGGACATATGTGCGTATATTTTAGAGACCAGGGCTACCGTAAGAAAAGCGGCTCAAGTCTTTCAAGTTAGCAAAAGCACGGTCCACAAAGACATGACAGAACGACTCCCGTCCCTAAACAAACACCTGGCCCAGGAAGTAAAAACCATACTAGACGAAAACAAGGCAGAAAGACACCTCAGGGGCGGAGAAGCCACTCGTAGAAAGTATAAAGAAATTAGTTAGTCAAAAAACAGAGAAATTTTGTAGATAAAGAGGGATTTACACAGGAAATAGAGAATCCTACATTTTTAGGATAATCTGCCATTCCTGTTTTTCTTTTCATAGACCTAGTACAACCACCCCAGCTTGAGGGCACTACGTAAGGGACAAGCCCCAGGCTTAAGGCTAATGCTTTGGGGTCAAGCCTTTAGCTATTATCTTTTAGCTTTTTGAAAACAACACAGGAGCTAAGAAATTCGATACGTTATGTAATATCCGCAACCCTTAGTGTACCAGAACCGTAAGAAATACATGCAATAAAGCTGCGGCTAACAAGAGTGACCGCTAAAACGCAGGTCAGCGAACTACCGATCCAATACAAACAACAAGCTAGGAGGAACACCAAAATGTTTGGTCTCAACACCGATATAGGAATAGATTTAGGAACCGCCAGTGTTCTGGTATTTGTCAAAGGAAAAGGCATCGTACTCCGGGAACCCTCGGTGGTTGCCATTAACAAAGACACCGGCAAAATCATCGCCGTAGGCGAAGAAGCCCGCCGCATGCTGGGCCGTACCCCTGGCAACATTGTCGCCACCCGCCCCCTCAGGGAAGGTGTCATTGCCGACTACGACGTAACCGAAAAAATGCTCCGTTACTTCATTAATAAAGCCAACGGCAAAAAGTGGTTCTTCCGCCCCCGGGTCATGATCTGCATACCCTCCGGCGTCACCGGTGTCGAAGAAAGGGCCGTCCGCCAAGCCTCCGTCTCCGCCGGAGCCAGTACCGCCCACCTCATCGAAGAACCCTTGGCCGCAGCCCTCGGCGCAGGCATCGACATCGCCGAACCCAGCGGCTCCATGATCGTCGACATCGGCGGCGGCACCTCCGACGTTGCAGTACTCTCACTCGGCGGCATCGTTTGCAGCCGTTCCATCCGCGTTGGTGGTGATAAATTCGACGAAGCCATCGTACGCTATATAAGGAAAGAATTCAGCCTCATGATCGGCGAACGCACCGGCGAAGAAATCAAAGTAGAAGTAGCCACCGCTGTTCCAGAGAAGACACCCGAAAGAGTCACCGAAATCCGCGGCCGCGACCTGATAACTGGGCTACCCAAGGCTGTTACAGTAAGCAGTCACCAGGTTTATAATGCCATAGCTGAGCCCCTGGAAGCAGTGATCAGTGCGGTAAAAGAAGTGCTGGAAATGACCCCGCCGGAATTGGCGGCAGATATTGTGAACAAGGGTATTGTGATGACAGGTGGTGGTGCTTTGCTGCATGGGTTGGATATTCTGATTTCAGAGGAAACTGGTTTGGCAGTTTATATAGCGGATGATGCTATTTCCTGTGTGGCTCAGGGGACAGGGAAGGCTTTGGCCATGATGAATGTGCTGCCGAAGCAGAAGAGTGGGAAGTTGTTTAAGAAGGTTATGGGGTAGATAGTTTATATGGCTTAATCTTTAACAGGTTATTTCGTTAACTTTGCAATAAAAATACTTAAAATAATGGTTGCTTTATTAGCATAATACTTAATGGATAAATATAACTCACAAAATAAATATAACAAAGGAGGAGCGAAAATGCTTAGAATTCTGATGACTTTATTAATTGGATTCCTAGTTTCACTTCCTTTACCTGCCATAGCCAGTCAAAGTATATCGCTGGATGGACAGAAAATAGTTCTTACTCAACCACCGGTTACTGAACAGGGAAGGACCTTTGTGCCATTAAGGGTAATTGCTGAAGCAGTAGGCTGCGAAGTAGGCTTTGATAGCAGTATTCAAACTGTACGTATTCAGAAACATGATCAAATAATTCGCATGAAATTAGCAGAAAATGAAGCATATATTAATGAAAATAAGGTTTCGCTGGATGCACCTGCTTTTCTAAAGAATGGAATAACTCTGGTGCCGTTGCGCTTTATTTCAGAGAATCTGGGGTTGGATGTTCAATATACAGAAGGAGAAATTAAACTAACTACCAAAGATTATGCAAAAATTTTCTATATTGATGTAGGCAACGGTGATGCTACCTATATTCAACTGCCCAACCATACGGATATTCTAATTAATGGTGGTAACGAAAAAACCTATATAAACGTACTTGAAGTATTACGAAAACAAAAGGTTGATGACCTGGAATTGGTAATAAATACCCATCCGGGAGCCGGTCAAATGGCTGGTCTTGCAAAAATTTTAAAAAAATACAAGGTAGAAAGAATTATTGATAGCAATGCCGCTGTTGGGGAAAGCTATTATGTCGAGTATCAAAAAGCAGCAAAGGAAACAGAAGCCAAGTGGGAAGTGGCTAATAATCAAACGATACAATTTCCGGGAGCCACTATAAGCATCTTGACTAACCAAGCAGGGACATGGGGCAGAGATTTTGCAGGAAAATCAGCTGTGACTCTCATAACCATTGGTGATATCAGATTTTTATTTATGGGAGGGCTTTGTTACCCACTGGATGGGCAACTAGATTTAAATAAACCTGTTCAAGTATTACTGGCCGCGGATGCTGGCAGTAATAAATCTTCAAGCGAAGCGCTATTAAAGAAGGCTCAACCGGAAACCGTGATTATATCGGTAGACAAAGATAATAAATATGGCTTTCCCCATGCGGACACCGTTTCTAGAATCCAAAATGCCGGTGCAAAAGTTTTTGCCACATCAGCTAACGGTACCGTGGTAGTTACAACCGATGGCAAATCATATGAGGCAGTAATAGAACGACAGGGCGAAGCCATTACAAAGCGAAGAGTAGAACCGCCAGTGGATCAGAGTCAGGGACTCTATGTCGGTGATAGTAAGACCCATATCTTCCACTGGCCATCCTGCAGCGAGGCAAAAGAAATCAAGTACTACGATCGAGTTTGGTTTAAAGATGCTCAGCATGCGCTTGACAATGGATATCAAGCAGATATTTTTTGTCGGCCAGAATAATTTTTTTATAAAAACGTGGAACCTTTTCTGAAACCCCTGCGTCTATGTCTATGAAACGGTAAAGATGGCAGATAAAATAAGAGCTGGCTAATCTTACCGAACCAACTAAGGACTAGCAGACCGAAGGGTCCTGAGCTAGGAAATATTAATATTTTCAATAGGAGGTAAGAATCTTGAAAAGAACTAGAAAAGTAGTATCCACCTTGGTAACTGTTGCCATGGTAGGAACATTGGTTCTTCCAATTGCTGCAGGCCCTGCCTTTGCAGCATCTGACAACCGTGTAAGCAAAGTAATTAATGTGGCTGATGATTACGAAGGCAAGCTCGGTACCCTGAGCATTAGCGAAGATGAGGATTATGCTGGCGATTTCACATCTGGTGAAACCTTCACACTGACCCTGCCCAGCAATGTTGAGTGGGCTGACGGCACAAACAACGATGACAAATTAGATGTTAGAGATTACATTGATGGCCCCGTAACTGCAAGACTAGTTAACGACCAAACATTAGAACTTAAATTTACAGATGCAGTTACCAGTAAGGCTTCTAAAATAGCAGATGTGGTAGATATTGATATGGCCATTGTTGTGGACGGTGCTGAAGGTGATATTAAGGTTAGCATCGATGGAAGAGACTCTGGCGTAACCGAAGGTGATTATTTAATTGCCCGCGTTAGCAGTGGTAGTACTGTGACCACCGCCATGGACACCAAAACCATGGGTGATGGCTTCTCTAAAGGTGGTACCATTAGAATTGAAGAAACTTCAGTTAATGCTATCGGCACTTCTGAGCAAGAAATTAAATTGAAGTTACCTAACAATTTCGTTTGGAGTTCTGATTATAAAACCACAAAATACGACGATGTTAAAGATTATATCACCTTCAGTGGCGGTTTCAGCCCTGCTGATTTTGTAAAAGCTGAAATTAGTGATAGAAACCTAACCATTACCATTGACCCTGCATCTAGCAGAACCCAGCGTGGCGTTATCTACGTTGTGCCTTACTTCAAAGCTGACAAAAAAGCTGATTATGGCGATATAGAAATCAACGTTTCTGGTGATGAAATTGATGACGCTGATGTAATAGTAGCTACTTACGCTGACTTTGGTATTGAACTGGCCGTAGATGATGTTGAAACTGTAGTGGCTGGTCAATATGCACAAGAAACTGGTACCCTGACCATTGAGGAAGCTGTACCTGGCACCTTGATTGCTGGTCGTGACCTTACCATCGAGCTTCCTTCTTGGGTAAAAATTACTAAAGTAAAAACTAAAGTTAAAAAAGGTGACAATAGCTTTAATGTTAAAGTAGATGAGTATGACGGTGAAGACAATACCATCGACTTGAACATTGAGAATGGAACCAAAAAGACCGCTGCTAAAATCGAAGTTGACTTTGAAGTATCTGTACAGGCCAACAAGTCTGGCGATATCGAAGCAGTTGTATCCGGTAAATCCGGCGGTGAAGGTGAAATTGTAATTGCTAAGGCTGTTGCACCTGTAAGCGTTGAATCTGTTGCCAAAGCTCAGCTAAAGATTGGTGTTCAAGATCAACCGATGTCTGATATCATCATTACCGAAACTGCTGCTGGAAACATCCTTGAGAAAGATTCCTACAATAAAGATGGTCAAATCGTTGTTAAATTACCAGCTAACATCGAATGGGGTGCCAATCCTAAAGTCGAAGTTACTGAAGGCAATCTGGAAATCGACGAAGATAACATCGATACCAGTGGTAGCTACCTGTACATCCCTGTTGACTCCGAGTCCAGCAAAGCCAGCAAAATTAAAATCTCTAACATTATCGTGGACATTAACCGCGTAGTTCCCGAAGGTCCCGTAGAAGCTAAGATTATGGGTAATGCTTTGGTTGAAAACAACAAGGAGTCCGAAGGTTGGTTAGATGATGCTAAGCCGACTGGCGACGACAAAGGTAACGTAGGCACTCTGGATGCCGGTGAATTCGATACCGATAACGTAGTTAAAGTAGTTGTAGGTACCGTTGTAACTCCTGCTCCTGAAGCTGGCACCGCTGTCTTCAACGTAGGCTCCTCCATCTACACTGCTGGTGGCGTAACCAAGGTTATGGATGCTGCTCCTTACATTAAAGAAGGCCGCACCTACGTACCTGTTCGTTACTTAGCTCTGGCTCTGGGCGTAGCTGAAGAAGACATTGCTTTTGAAAACGGCGTTGTAACCCTCACCAAAGGTGAAAGCGTTGTTACCCTGACTATCGGAAGCACTGTTCTGACTCAGAACGACTCCACCGTAACCATGGACGTTGCTCCTGAAGTTAATAACGGCCGCACCATGTTGCCCGCACGTTTCGTAGCTGAAGCTTTTGGCGCAATGGTTGGCTATGCTAACGGTCAGGTTGTAATTTCTCAATAATTAAGTAGTCAAGTAAGCAACTAATTAAAGAAAGCCCAGACCGACTGGTCTGGGCTTTCTTAATCTAACATTTAGGAGGGAAAATTTGTGCGTTTAAAAATTCAGCGGTATATCTGGCTGACACTATTGCTTACCCTTACACTTACTGTTCCTGCCTTTGCACAAGACAATACCGCCGACCCCTCTCTAGACTTAAACCAAGCTATTAAAAAAGCGTTAGCTCATAGTGCTACAATTAAAAATCAACAGTTAAGCATTGATCAAAATGAAATACAACGTGATAATGCCCAGCAAGCTATGAAGTATATCCCCACTAGTTACGACTATAACCCGGAAGACACCAACACATTCAAAGCCTTTTATGGGGTCGACTTTGAGTATAGAAAAGGAAAGAAAAAGTTAGAGGCAGACAAAAGGCAAGTTGTGGTGGATGTAACCAAAGCCTACTATGAAGTAATTAAGAAAAAAACAGCTCTGGAAGAAAAGAAACTTACTCAAGCTAAAAACATTATAAAACTAGGGCAAACCAATGCCAAGGCCGCTGTGGGTATGATCACCGCAGCTGATATATTGGCTGCGGAGACTGCTGTAGCGGCAGATAGGGCGGCAATAAAAGAAGCTGACATGAATTTAGAAAATTCCTATAGTAATTTAAATAGATTAATAGGTCAAGACCTTGCTGGGCGGCCAATTCTCACCGATGCCATTGTCTTTGCTCCATCCGGCATTAAAACCGATGAACAGGTTCTCAAGGCAATTAACAATTCTTATGAAATGTGGACTGCCAATGAAGGTGCAAAATTAGCAAGTTTGACTAAGTACTTTGAATACTGGTCTGACATTGGAATTAAGTCTGAAGCCCAGGCCCACAATGCTGCTTCCGACACCAGGGAAGGCATGAAAGTTCAAGTGGAAGAACTCTGCCACGGCATTTTGGCCCTGGAAGAAAAATATATCGAGTTAGACAAGCAGCTACAACAACTGCAAGAAAACCTAAGGGTCATAAAGATCCAGTATGAACAGGGTTTAGTTACCAGAGATGCCGTATTGTCTGTGGAGGAACTATTGAAAAAGATTGAGAATGGAAAACTTGAGGTTGCTTCCACGCACGCAGTTTCATTAAAATCCCTATATCGTCTTACTGGAGAACTAAGTGTAATTCCTGCCAAATAGCAAAAGAAGTTTCAAAAAAGTCGTTGACTGCATAGTCACGGCTTTTTTATTTACTATGAAATAATCAAATATTGTCCAGTATCAACGAAGAAACAGGAATTTTGATGCATTTGGAGTAAAGTATCTGGTATAATAAATAAGCGTAATTACCAAAATGATTTTTAATGATGCATATATACTCGAACAGGGGGATTATATAATGAACGAGCAGATTCAGAAAAATGGCCTTTCACTTTCTTTGCATCCGGATAAAATAATCAAAACATCTGATCTAGAAAAGAAACTACTCCTTGAAGAGATTTCCCAACTCCCGGCTGTAGAATCTGGTACCAGTGTAGCTTTGGATGGGATATTTACTGTAAAATATGAGGATTTTTTACAAGTGGGCTTCTATATTAGAAACTATCTTGATAGGGCAATTATTTTTGGCAACCTTACCCTTAAAGTAATGAATAATTCCGAAGAAGTGTTAGCCAGCCAAGTATTTAGATTAGTAGAGATGGGACAGATTCCTCCCCGTAGTGTTCGCCCCTGGCAAGTACATTTTAATAATGAAAATATATTTGCTGAAGATATTCATCAACATAAATGGAAGTTAGCCATAGAGGAGGATATAAACCAGGTATATCTTCCTAAAATAGAGGATACCCTACCGAAACCCTTAAGCTCAGAGGAATTAGAAAAACTAAAGGATTTTATTAGAAGAGATGCCCCCTTGGCAGCAGGAGAACTAAGGGTAATTCCCTATGATATTAAGCAACAAATAGAGGGAACACTACAGGTATCACTGTTAATTCGAAGTAATGTTGAAAAATCATTACTGTGGCAAGAGTTTGGTATTACTGTTATAGATGCTAGTGGACAAGCTATGGCCCATGGTTTTTTTGACATAGGTCGAAATATCATTGAAGCAGGCACTTTCTTTTTTAGAACCTTTACCTTCCCGCCGGATACCGTGCTGATAAATAACGCTGATATTAGTAACTGGACAATAAGATTATTATAATTGTAATATTCATGAGGTGTATATTAAATAATAGCTATAAGGTAACTACAATGATTGGAGGAGTGCAATAACGATGAAGGACGTTGCAGATAAAGTTGAGTATATAGGAATTCTCCTAAGTCTTACAACCAGTAATGAAAAAGTGACACCTTCTCAAAAAGGGCAGGTAGCAACAATATTAAAAAATTACCAAGTCCCCGAGACATACTTGGACAAAGTTTGGCGGCAGATAAATTTAAAGCTTCCTCTGGAAGACTTGCTTAAGCCTATTGAAGAAAAGGATAACAATTACAAGTTGAAACTATTACAAGATCTTGCGTTTGTTTTCCTTTCCAATGGGACATACGGTCAACAAAAGATATTGCTGAATAAAGTTGCGAGTATAATGGGGTTTAAAGTTGACCTCGAAGGTCTAAAAAACCATGTATTGTCGCAGAGCAATAAAAAAGGCTAATAAACATAACTTTTTATCAACCGGAAGTGCCTTAGTCTAAGGCACTTTTTAGCTATCTGAGAACATAAACAAAGTATAATTGTGGTATAGTTGGATCTTGATATATAAATTACAACAAATTGCCTAGAGGATATCCTTTATATTACAAGAAGTATTAGAAGTTAGAGGATATTAAAAGGTTCGTTGAGATTAGATAATAACTAACGAATCAATGGCTTCATGATGAGAGGTGTAATATGAGTAAGCACAAACCCCTAAACAACACATATATCTTTGTTGGTCTTTTAGTCATTTCACTGGCATGTATAATAGTTATATTAATAACCAGTCAAGAACAAGATAAAAAGTTCATTGAAGACTATCAAATATTTATGGCAGCACAGCAATTGGAGAAAAAGGGTAACTACGACGATGCTGAAAAATTAATACAAAGACTGCTACCTCAATACCAAAAAAATTATCAAGTCCAATGGCATTATGGGACTATTTTATTAAACCAAAAAAAATATACAGAAGCAGAGGAGCAGATGCGACTGGCTAGGGAAATTAGGCCGGCCTTAGTCATGACCCCCAGGTACTTATACGAGTATGGTCAAATATCATATTACCTCAATAACTTAGAAGTAGCAGAAAGGTATCTCTTAGAAAGTCAAAAATATAACCAACCGGAAATAAATAAAAAATCCCGAGAATTATTAGAAGTAGTTGCAAAGGGGAAGAAGGGATAGAAGATGCTAAGTAAGGAAAGACCTAGCACGATTGATTCATACATACATTGGGTACTTATTTTTGCAGTGGCAATAATACCATTAATCATCAGAGCCAAAGTTGTTGTTTTTGCTGCACCAGACTTTATTAATAATATTGCTGATACTGGGTTAAAGCCAGATATTTTTAGTTACTATAAATGGGTCTTCTTAATGATATGCACATCTGTTGCACTAATATTATTTATAGCCAAGATAATTGCTGGTCATAGGATCAAAAACAGCTACATAAATATACCTTTATTAATCACTGCTGTAATAATTTTGGTATCAGCTCTCAGTGCCGATTATAAAAGCATAGCAGTAAAAGGAATGTATAATAGGTTTGAAGGAGCAATAACATATCTCTGTTATTTATTATTATTTTTTATTGCTGCCAATACAACCGTTAATAAACAACTTTTAAAAAGAATTACCATCGCTATTGGAATATTTGTTGGCGTTAATGTTATACTCAGCCTTAGTAATTTCTGGGGCTATGATGTAGTTTCCAGTTTTATAGCCAGTAATATTGTGTTACCAGCAAACTTAGAAAACCTAGGCAAAGGTGTCATCATGGGAACCTTAAGTCACCCCAACTATTTAAGTGGTATTGCCGGTACTTGTACCGTAATGTTTATGTATCTTTCTGCCATAAGTGACAGTGCTAAAAATAAAATAAGTTGTGGTTTGTTCTCGATTATTTCCTTTGCGCTGTTGCTATCGTCACTTTCCAGTAGTGGCTTTGTTAGCTTAGCGCTGGTATTACCAGTATGTTTATTCTTTTTACTGTTTCTTGCTAAAAACAAAGTTAAAGCCTTTGTAACTGTTGGTGTGATATTCGTAGGATTCTCTCTGATATTCACCCTCATGAATAACCATAACGAAAGAGTCTCTAGTGAGACATTTAAATTTTTTGATAATTTATATGGGGCAGTACAAGAACAAGTAAGTTTTGAACAGAGACCCTTTGACTTGATTAAATTCGCTGAAGCCAGTAGTATGACTGCCTTAGATGAGTTTGACTTACCAGAACCGGCTTTTTCCTCAGGAACAGGCAGAACCTATATTTGGCAAAAAACCTTAGAATTAATGCTTCAAAAACCATTTGTAGGTTATGGTTTTGATACAATAACTTATTATTTTCCACAAAATGATAAGTATAAGATTTCTGGTATTTTTTCTTATAACACTTTAGTTGACAAACCACATAACATGTATCTAGGTATTGGTTTTGGCATAGGTATCATAGGTTTATGCTCTCTGTTAGTATTATTTGTTACCCACATATTTAATACCTGTATAAATATTGTTAAGAAAAGAAGCGATATTATATTCTTTCCTGCCCTGTTTCTTTTTTATATTACCTTCCTAGTGCAAGCTCTATTTAATGATTCGGTTATTGGAACATCCGTTATTTTCTGGATTGTTGCAGGTATTGGTGTTTCTTTAAATAATCAAATAAAAGACCGACATGTCGTTAACGACACAGGCAAAGAATGAAAACAAACTAACCAAGGGTCTGACCTCTGGGCAGTAAGGAACCGAGGTGTCTGGCACCGTCGAATGACCATGCTATTTTCAGACTAACTGAAAATAATGAGTTCTATTAAGGAGAGAAAATATGCACGGTGTGCCGCAACGAGAAGCTACAAAATTTTTGAAAACAGGTAGGGCTGGGGAAATAAAGAAAAAATTTTCCGTAGGAGTTCGTACCAAGAATCTTTTTGCCATTCTGTTGATACTGGGATCTGATTTGATAATTCTTTACTTGTCACTTATACTGGCTTACTTCACAAGACTATATGTGCTGCCTCAGGTACACCTGGCATTCCAAAGTACTATTACTCCGGAGAGTTTACTTAACATTTGGTGGTTTCCCTTGTTATGCGTCATAGTATTGGCCCGTGAGGGACTTTACCACGGGAGAAAACCCTTTTGGCAGGAAATTCAGGCTATTATTAGAGGGATTACCTGGGCAATCTTTTTTACCATCTTCGTAATTTTTATTAATAAATCTGCCAATGTTAATTCCAGACCGTTAATCCTAATGACGTATGTTTACTTGGTAATTATATTTCCAATCATACGTATGTTCTTTAAAAAGTTGCTAGTAAAGATAGGCTTATGGAAAAAGCCGATTATCATTTTAGGAACAAGAAAAGCGGCCCACTTAATAAGCAGTGCCTTAAGTCGCGAATCTAATATGGGGTTTTACCCAATGGGATTATTAGAATACAATAATCAAAAAGAAAAGGGGACTTCAGATAGCAACCATGATATACCTGTTTTAGGGAAATTTGCAGATGCTACCGAGGTGCTTAAGCGGACAAACGTGAAAGACGTAATCATTGTTGCCCCTGATATGGATGATCTTGAGCTAGTAGACCTAACGAATAAATTGCAAAAATGTGCTAACGTTATGCTCATACCTAGTTTGGTCGGTTTACCGCTTACAAGCATAAAAATTGGTTATTTCTTTAACGAAAAGACATTAATCCTTTCTATTAACAATAATCTAGCATCTGTATCAAACCGAATCTTCAAACGCATATTTGATTTAAGTGTCAGCCTATTATTGCTGCCCATTATCTTACCAATTCTCGGAGTGATTGCGTTGGCAATTAGGGTGGATTCAAAAGGGCCAGTGATTTTTGCGCAAAAAAGAGTTGGGCACGGCGGCAAGACATTTAATTGTTTTAAGTTTCGCACCATGATTATGGACGCTCAAAAGGTATTAGAAAATATCTTAGACAGTGATCCACAAACTCGCAAAGAATGGGAAGCAGATTTTAAATTAAAAAACGACCCTAGAATAACCAGAGTAGGAAAGTTTTTAAGGAGGACAAGCCTTGATGAATTTCCCCAATTACTAAATGTTATGCTGGGGCAAATGAGTTTTGTCGGTCCTAGGCCCATTATAGAAGATGAAATTGAAAAGTATGGTAGCTATTTCCAAGATTTCACCATGGTTTTGCCAGGTATCACGGGTTTGTGGCAAGTTAGCGGTCGCAATGATGTGAGTTACGATGAAAGAGTGCAATTGGATATATGGTATGTACGAAATTGGTCCTTGTGGTTGGATATTGAGATATTACTAAGAACGGTTTCAGTTGTATTAAACGGGAAAGGTGCCTATTAAGCCAATTATTTTGACAATTGCATGTGAGATAGTACCTGCTGGATTTTTAATTCGAAGGGAGTTCAACATGAATAAATCAGCATTAGTAACAGGTATTACCGGCCAGGATGGAGCCTATCTAGCTAAACTATTGCTAGAAAAGGGTTACCGTGTATATGGTTTCATGCCAAGGCGCAGTTCCAGTATGAATTGGCGTTTGCAGTACCTGAATATAGATCAAGATATTGAAATCATCGAGGGAGATATCATGGATGTATCCTCCCTTATCAGAGCCATAAAAAAATCCCAGGCACGAGAGATCTATAACCTTGCGGCCCAGAGCTTTGTGGGGACATCCTGGGAACAGCCCATCCTAACAGCCCAGGTTACAGGTTTGGGGGTAGTAAATGTTCTAGAAGCCATCCGGTTAACCGATCCGTCCATACGTTTTTATCAGGCTTCCACCAGTGAAATGTTTGGTCTGATTCAGGAAGCTGAGCAGTCCGAAAAAACACCCTTCTATCCTAGAAGTCCTTATGCAGCGGCCAAAATATACGGACATTGGATAACGATTAACTACCGTGAAAGTTTTAAAATGTTTGCCTGCAGTGGTATTTTATTTAACCATGAATCACCTATTCGTGGTATCGAATTTGTGACTAGAAAGGTCACCGATGCAGTTGCTCGGATCAAGTTAGGGCTTCAAAAGGAACTTTTTTTAGGCAATATTGATGTAAAAAGGGACTGGGGCTATGCCGGTGATTATGTGGAGGCAATGTGGCTCATGCTGCAGCAGGAAACCCCCGATGATTATGTTGTGGCCACAGGCAGAACCACCACCGTTCGTGATATGTGCGACATTGCTTTTAAACATGTGGGTCTTTTTTATGATGATCATGTGGTGATTGATCCCAGGTTCTATAGACCGGCGGAAGTTGAGGTGTTGTTGGGGAACCCGGCCAAGGCGAAGGAAAAACTGGGCTGGGAGGCTAAAACCAGTTTGGCGGAATTAATTCATATGATGGTTGATGCCGATATGGAAAGAGTAGAGCGAGAGATTAAAATGCTGGGCTCGAGGTAAGGTAATATGAGAATACTAGTTACTGGAGCCGGGGGGTTTGTGGGAATCCACCTGCTGCGTCTTTTGCAAGGAAAACATAACCTGTTTGCAGCTACCAGACACATCAGAACCCAAGCCCAAGCGAATGTTCAATGGCTAAGTCTGGATATAACCAATAAGGAAAGTATCAGTAAGACGTTGGAAAAGACCAAACCCGAAGCAGTCATTCACCTGGCGGCCCAAAGCATGGTAAAGCTGGCCTGGAAGGACCCTGCTAAAACCCTTGATATTAATACCATGGGAACCATTCATTTATTAGAAGCCATGAAAAATATAACTCCGGAGGCCCTGCTAATAACAGTGGGCTCCAGTGAAGAATACGGTCTTACGGGTAAACAGGGTGTTCCGTTGATAGAAGAACAACCCTGTTTACCACAAAACCCCTATGCCACAAGTAAATTAGCCATGGGGCAGCTAGCCTTGCAATTGGGCGGACGCTTTGGACTAAAAGTAATCCATATGCGTCCATTCAATCACTTTGGACCAGGGCAGCAAATTGGTTTTGTGGTCAGTGATTTTGCCTCCCAAATCGCGGCAATTGAAAACAACCTAAGGAAACCCTTTATAAAAGTAGGCGACCTTACTGCCTATCGGGATTTTACCGATGTACGTGATGTAGTAAAGGCCTATTCATTTATCATTGAACAACAACCGGAACCGGGGATCTACAATGTTTGTTCCGGCGTTGCTTATTCTGCGGGAGATATTCTAGATAGCTTGCTTAGGCAAGCAAGCGTTCCCATTACCGTGGAAGTGGACCCCAAACGAATGCGTCCATCAGAAGTGCCGCTGTTTATTGGTTCAAATCATAAAATACATAAAGCAACGGGCTGGAAACCCACCAAAGATTTTGAACAGAGTATTCTAGACACCTTGAACTGGTGGCGGTCCAAAGTTAAACAGCACTCTAACTAAAGGGGGCAGCAAAGTGACTGAATTAATTGTTACAATAATGGCAGGGGGCAAAGGAGAAAGATTCTGGCCCTACAGCCGTACCGATAAACCAAAACAGTTTTTGCGGGTTTCGGGGGATAAAACCCTGCTGCAGCAAACCGTTGACAGAGCCTTGAAATTAACTAAACCGGAAAACATCTACATTGTTACCGATCAAGCCTTTGTGGCCACGGTGGCGGAGCAAGTACAAGAGGTACCCACGGAAAATATTTTAATTGAACCCTTTGGGCGGGATACTGCTCCTTGTTTGGCATTGGCAGCCCTGCATCTGGAAAATAAATACCCCAGCAGCTTAATGGTGGTATTGGCAGCAGACCATCTAATTATTGATGTGGATAAATTTTGTCAAACAGTACACTACGCAGCAAAGGTGGCAGAACACCTAAATGGGCTGGTTACCATCGGTATTAAACCCAGTAGACCTGAAACAGGCTATGGCTATATTAAGAGCAGCTGCGAATTAGACTTACAGGAGCAGGGGTTTACCACCTATAAGGTAGAACAGTTTGCTGAAAAACCAGATATTGGGCGTGCTTTGCACTACTTGCAGAGCGGTGAATATCTTTGGAACAGCGGTATGTTTGTCTGGAAAACATCTGTTCTGATGAACTGCCTGCAACGTTACTGCTTGGATATTTACGAACGAATTAATCAGTTGAAAACCTATCTTGGTCAAGAAAACTATTATTCTACCCTAGAACAAATATACAAAAATTTACCTAAAATTTCTATAGATTATGCAATTCTAGAAAAGGAAGATAAAATATATGTGGTACCCGGAGAATTTGGTTGGGATGATCTGGGAACATGGACATCACTGGAAAGGGTTAATCCCACCGATGATAGCGGTAACCTAATCCAGGGTAATGTTGTGATGATGGAGACGAAAGATTCCATTATCCGGTCAGAGTCCGATGACAAGTTAATTGTAACTTTTGGCCTAGAAAATGCCCTGGTGGTGGATACACCGGATGTCCTGCTAGTTGCCGACAAGGGTCGCACCCAGGATTTAAAAGCTGTTCTTAAAGAATTAAAAGAGAATGGTTTGGAAAGCTTCCTTACCTCTGTTAAGAGGGAGAAAAAGGAAGGGGTAGACATCAATAGCCTGCCTTGGGACTGCAAGACAAAGGAAAAACCCTGGGGCCGCGAAGTATGGTGGAGTGTCACAGAAAAATATGTTGGCAAAGTTCTTTTTGTCAAAGCAGGACAATGTTTAAGTAAACAATATCATGAAGTAAAAAGTGAAAGCATGGTATTTACAACGGGCAGTGGCTATATTGAAATAAACGACAAGAAGTTAGCCATTCGTCCGGGTTTGGTAGTGGATATACCGGCCGGTACCGTACATAGGGTAGAGGCCATCACCGATGTTACTATCTTAGAAGTATCTACACCGGAACTGGATGATGTTGTTCGTTTGGAAGATAAATATGGCAGAAATAAACACCTGGCTGCAGGTGAATAAATTCATCCCATCAAGAGGGAGCAATGGCATGCTGCATAGGATTAAAGAAATATACATGTATCGGGAAATGTTAAAAAATCTGGTTAAGAGGGATTTACGAACCCGCTACAAAGGTTCAGCTTTGGGCTTTTTGTGGACATTTATAAACCCCTTACTACAGTTGGTGGTCTATTCTTTTTTATTCTCAACCATTTTAAGAATGAATGTTGAAAAATATCCTATGTTTCTTTTTGTTGCGCTCCTCCCCTGGGTGTATTTAGCCACCACCACCCAGGTAGGGGCAAACTTAATAATTGCTAATAATAACATGGTAAAAAAGATTTATTTTCCCAGGGAGATATTACCCATATCCATAGCCGTGTCAGGTTTTATTAACCTGGCTCTAAGTCTGCTTGTTGCAATGGCCGCTTTGCTTGTCTTTAAAATACCCTTAACCATTAATCTTGTTGCTCTGCCAATCGTGATGGTAATACAATTTTTCTTTACCCTTGGGGTTACCTTTATAATTTCCTCTATCAATGTATACATGCGGGATATTGAACATTTATGGGGTATATTTGTTATGGCCTGGTTTTATATCACACCTATTGTCTATCCGATGGAAATGGTACCTAATGCATATCAAAAATACTTTTTTCTTAACCCAGCTGCTCTAATGGTATCTGCCTATCGGGATATATTATATCGGGGTGTATTTCCAAACCTTTTACACCTAATAAGCTTTTTTATACTTTCAGTTATAATTCTAGGGTTTGGCTATTACCTTTTTAAACGTTTGGAAAAAGATTTTGCAGAGGTAGTTTAGGAGAGGTTTGAATGGATTATGCTTTAGAAATAAATGATGTTTGGAAGAAGTATCGAATCTACCATGATAGAACTCCCACCTTAAAGGAAACGATGCTATTCCGAAACCGTACCAGGTATGAGGACCTCTGGGTATTAAAGGGAATCAATTTAAAGATTGAGAAAGGTAAGACCATTGGGCTTATCGGTCAGAATGGTTCTGGTAAAAGTACGTTACTAAAACTAATGACCAGAATTATTTATCCCAATCAGGGGAGTATCAAGGTGAATGGTAAAGTATCCAGTTTACTTGAACTTGGGGCGGGTTTTCACCTGGACTTTACCGGTCTTGAAAATATCTATATGAATGCTGCCATACTAGGTTTCGGTAAAAAAGAAATTGACAGGAAACTGAAGGATATTATCGATTTTTCAGAGCTGGGAAAATTTATAGATACTCCGGTAAGAACCTACTCATCCGGTATGTATATGAGGTTGGCTTTTTCCATTGCCATCAATGTAGAACCGGAAATATTCCTTATAGATGAAATTTTGGCCGTGGGAGACCAAAATTTTCAAATTAAGTGCTTTAATAAAATTAGAGAGTTTAAAGGAAAAAATAAAACCATTGTCATTGTCAGTCACGATTTGACATCCCTGGAAAAGTTATGCACAGAATTGGTATGGTTAGAAAATGGCATTATTAGGGAAATTGGAAAACCATCTCAGGTGATTGATAATTACAATGACAGCAATGCAGAAAGACGGGTTAGCCAGTCCCAAAAAGAAACAGCAACCCTTAAAGTAGATGAAGAAACAACGGCTGTTGCCCCCGAGGTAACAAATACGGAATCGTCAACGGACAACCGTTGGGGTACCAGGGAAATTGAGTTGGAAGAAATTATGCTCTATGATAAAGATACCCAACAGGAGAGACGGATAATTAAAACAGGTGACAGCGTAACATTATATCTAAAATTCAAGAGTGTAAAACCTATTGAAGATCCTGTTTTTGGGTTTTCCATATATTCCTTTGACGGCACATGTTGCTATGGCACCCATACCATGATTGACAGAATAAAAACACTAGACATAAATAAAGGAGCCATCGTCAGGGTAGATTTAGACAACCTAAACCTAATTCAAGGGAAGTACTGGCTGGATATAGGAGTTGCCGGCAAAGACCAGCATCAGTATGACTACATGCGCCGGGCCCTGGAGTTTGAGGTGGTATCACCCATATTGGATATTGGTATTTACCGACCAAAACACAAATGGCAAATTGAATATCTATGAGGTGAAGCCTATGATCACCGAGTTGTTTAAAGACATGCTAAACAACTTAGACAATCAAATAAAAATAAAACCTGAAAACACCATTCCCCATCATGCCTTGCTCATGATGGCTATGTGGCTGCCGGCTACAGTGGAAGAAAGGATAAAACTTTATCGCGGTTATGGGATAACCATTGGCGAGCATGTTTTTATTGATTACGGTGTTTGGCTAGAGCCGGGCATGCCGGATACAATTACCATTGAGGATTATGTAGTAATTTCCCATGGGGCGAAGATACTTGGCCATGATTCCTCCCTAAACAACATGGTGGATTTTCCAATTAAGAAAATGCCAGTTGTTCTAAAAAGAAATAGCTATATCGGAACCGGAGCTATCATAATGCCTGGTGTAACCATTGGCGAGAATGCCATCGTTGGAGCTGGGGCAGTTGTTACTAAGGATGTCCATGCGGATACAGTGGTTGTTGGCAACCCCGCCCGTAATATGGGGTCTGTTGTCGGGCTTTTAGGCAAATCAATGGAACATTTAAAGCATAACCCGGAAAAATATATTTCTATAGAATCTATCTATAGGCCACCTCTTGAAACACTGCCTAAGGGTTATAAACAGGCTTTAGAAAAACTGTAAGCTTTGTTGTGGTAAGGTAATCCCGAAGGAGGATAAAATGGACAAACCTTTACTTTCTACTGAAGAGGTAGTAAGCAAAATTCAAGAAAAGATGAGACAAATAAGAAAGGATAATCCTAGCCCGAGTCTTAAATTGCAAACTAGCAACCAAGATGAAGAAGCTGAAAGGCTTTCCAAAATGGACATAGAGATCCGTAATAATAATCTAAAATGGAATATCCAGACGGATAGGATTATTACCTCGCATAGAAAAATATTTGGTAGGTTTATTGTATTTGGCAAGAAAGTAATTCGCAAATTTTTACGGTGGTATATAAACCCACCCTTTGATCAACAAAGGGAATTTAACTCAAACATTACCAATACCTTGAACACCGTTGGGGATTTGATTAGGATACATTCTCAAAAACAAAGAGAACAGCAAAGTGATATTAGTAAAATGGTGGACAAAGAAGATCTGGCTGACATAATTAAGCAGATAAGCGATCTGGAAGAAAAAATGACAGGCCAAGTGACATATATAGCCAACCGCTTAAGACAACTGGACACAAATAAAACAAAATCTGATATAGTACCTCAAAAAGTAATTGTTTCGGATAAAGATAAAGCCTTGGATTTTGACTATTTTATGTTTGAACATCGTTTTAGGGGCAGCCGTGAGTCCGTTAAAGAAAAACAGAAGGATTACCTGGAGTTATTCAAGGGTAAAAACAATGTGGTTGATATCGGCTGTGGGCGGGGAGAATTTGTTGAGTTGCTTATAGAGAACGGTGTTGGAGTTACTGGCATTGATATAAACCGGGAGATGGTCAACTACTGCCAGGGACTTGGGTTGCCAGTGATTGAAAGTGATCTTTTTGTATATTTGGAAACTCAGGCTGATGATAGTTTAGATGGGATATTTGCAGCCCAAGTTATTGAACATCTTACACCGGCACAAATCATAGACCTGATCAGACTCTCTTACAGAAAACTAAAACCTACGGGTGTTTTACTGGCTGAAACCGTTAACCTGCATGCCCTGATAATTTTTGCTAACCAATTTTATATGGATCCGTCCCATGAAAAGCCTGTTCACCCTACGACGGTACAGTTTCTCATGGAGGGAGAGGGATTTAAAGAAATTAAGTTTATCTATTCTAACCCAGTTGAAGATAGAAAAATACCACACCTTTCTCTGGGAGGAGAAAGTGGGAACCTGGAAGAGTTTAACCGTGGCATTGAAAGTTTGAACCAGTTACTATATGGTCCGCAAGACTATGCCATCGTAGGAATTAAGTAACCGAGCAGATTTGGGGGAGAATAAATTTGAGAAAAAAAAGGGTGGCCATCTGTTTTTCCGGAGTTCCTTTTATTAAGGGAGGGGCCGAATTATGTGTTGAATCTCTGGCCAGGGAACTTAGCCAGAGGGGTTTGGCAGTAGAGATAGTTAACCTACCCTTTCAATGGAGTCCTAAACAGGAATTAATCAAGAATCTGGTGATGTGGAGGCTGCTTAATATAAAGGAGTTTGCTGGTAATCAGATCGACCTGGTTATCGCAACTAAATTCCCGTCCTATGTGATCAACCATCCCAACAAAGTAACCTGGCTGTTCCATCAGCATAGGGCAATTTATGATCTTTATGGAACTCCCTTTAGTGATTTCGAAGCGAACAATGAGGAAGATAACAAAATTAGGGAGCAAATCATTCGTTCTGATAATAAAACCTTAGCAGAATCCAGGACGATTTATACAATTGCCCAAAACACCTCAAACCGACTTAAATATTACAATAACTTGGATTCAACCCCTTTGTACCATCCTCCCAAGCACTATGGCAAGTACCATTGCCAGCAATATGGGGATTATATCCTTTCGGTGGGGAGATTAGAGGGCCTAAAAAGAATAGACCTGCTCCTTCGCTCTCTGAAACACACTGATCAGCAGCTGAAATGCATCATTGCAGGTACCGGCGGCATGGAGGGAGATCTTAAGAAGTTAGCTCAGGAACTGGGATTAGAGCATCGGGTGAAGTTTTTGGGATTTGTCAAAGATGAAGACCTATTGAAACTCTATGCCAACTGCAAAGCCGTTTACT
Organism: Desulfotomaculum sp. 1211_IL3151; assembly: GCF_036763075.1. NCBI lineage: Bacteria > Bacillati > Bacillota > Clostridia > Eubacteriales > Desulfotomaculaceae > Desulfotomaculum > Desulfotomaculum sp. 1211_IL3151. The sequence continues at coordinate 181,943 of NZ_JBAIYV010000044.1, forward strand.
TCGCTCCCTATGATGAAGACTACGGGTATATAACCCTGGAAGCCTTTTTATCAAGTAAGCCGGTGATTACCTGTAAAGATTCCGGTGGAGTTTTAGAATTTGCCGAACATAACGTCAATGCCTATGTTGCGGATATACCGGAACCGGCCCTTTTAGGGCAATATATGAATCAACTGCACAACAACCCCACTGCTGCCAGCGAACTGGGCAATAACGGCTACGTAAAAGTAAAGGATATTAATTGGGACCACGTGATAACAAAGCTAACAGAAGTTATTTAGGGAGAGGTATGATGGAAGAACAAATTCTGGGGGATATTGCCCGAATATTAGTTGACCTTGAGATAGAGGAAGCAAATTCAGATATTCTTAAAGAACTGGCCAATGTAATCCTTGATTTAGAACTACTACACGGAGGTAGTCGATGAGAATCGCAATAGTGGGACCCAGTCCGGTTCCCTTTACCATAGGTGGGGTTGAGAATCTTTTGTGGGGCTTAACAGGTTGGCTTAATGAGCACACGCCACACACAGTAGAACTGATTAAACTTCCCTCCAGAGAAAATAACTTTTGGGAAATAATTAATTCCTATGCTGCGTTTAGGAAGCTGGACCTCAGTTATTTTGACATGGTTCTGTCTACCAAATATCCCGCCTGGATGGTAAAACACGACAACCATATCTGTTATCTGCAGCATAGGCTAAGGGGTCTTTACGATACCTATCATTTTACCGGTTTAGGCACAGAAGTTCCACGGACTAACAAAAATATTAATGCCCTTTTGACACACATAGAGCATAAATCCATTTCAGTGGATCATTTGCTGGATGAACTATTAGGTTTAAGGGAAAAACAGATTCCACAGGAATTTTTCCAGTTTCCGGGACCTTTTATTAAAAAGATTATAACCTATCTGGATGATCAGGCCATGATAGATATTAAAAGGTTTTACTGTATTTCCCAAACAGTAAAAAACCGTACAGAGTATTTTCCACCGGGGGTTGTGCCTCAGGTAGTACATCATCCTTCCTTTCTTATGGGTTATCAAGCAAAATCATACGATTATATTTTTACTGTCAGCCGCTTGGACGGCCCCAAAAGAGTTAAACTTTTAATTAAGGCCATGCAATATGTAAAATCGGATATAAAACTCAAAATTGCCGGCACAGGTCCCATGGAACAAGAACTGAAGCAAATGGCTGCTAAGGACCCAAGGATAGAGTTTTTGGGTTTTGTAAATAATGACCGTCTTTTGGAGCACTATGCACAGGCTCTGGTAGTACCCTTTATGCCCTACGATGAAGATTATGGTCTAATTACCATAGAGGCCTTTATGAGTAAAAAACCCGTCCTCACCTGCCTGGATTCAGGCGGCAGTAACGAATTTGTTAAAGATAATCTGACAGGCTACAGCGTACCACCGGACCCTTGGGCTATAGCAGAAAAGTTGGATTTATTTGCCAACAACAAAGAGGCAGCTATTCAGATGGGCCAGGAAGGCTATCGCAAGGTGCAGAATATTAATTGGGAAAAGGTGGCGAAGAATCTCCTGGAGGTAAAACTAACGGTGCAACGGAAAAAGAAAATCGTTGTAACCACAACCATGCCGATTTATCCGCCTATGGGAGGTGGACAAAGCAGAATCTATAATCTATATAAACACCTAGCCGTAGATTATGATGTTGAGATTGTTTGCTTCACCAATTATGACCAACCAGCCTTTGACCAGATCATTGCCCCAGGGGTACGAGAAATTCGCTTACCCAAAAGTGTAAAACACCAAGAAAAAGAGTGGGACATTGAACGGCAAGTGGGATTGCCAGTGGGTGATGTAACAATGCCGTTGCTGTCCCAATATACACCAGAGTATGGGAAAACACTGCGGCGGAGGCTTCAGGGGGCAGATTTTGTTGTAATATCCCACCCCTACCTCTATGATGAGGTAGCAGAGGTTACTGGTGTCAAGGTCATTCACGAAGCCCACAATGTAGAATTTGATCTTAAGTCAAAGGTACTGGCCGCATCGTCTAAAAAACTTATAGATGAAGTCTTCAGAGTAGAAAAGTTAAGCTGTGAGAAAAGTGAACTTATCATGACCTGTTCCCAGGAGGATAAGGAAAGATTAGCAGAACTCTACCAGATACCTTTAGAAAAATTTATTATTGTTCCCAATGGTGTTGATCTTTCCAGTGTACCCTTTACCGGATGGGAAGAGCGGCGGAAAAATAAGAGAGAATTAGACTTAGAAAATGAATTTTTGGCTTTATTTATGGGCAGTTGGCACCCACCAAATTTAGAGGCCTGCGAAAATGTTTTTCAAATGGCCAAGCAAATACCAGAGGTTAAATTTTTGCTTTTGGGTAGTCAGTGTCTGGCCTTTGCCCAAAAAGAAATCCCCCCCAATGTTGGACTGCTGGGGGCAGTAACTGATGAAGAAAAGAACTATCTCTTTAGTCTGGTAGATATTGCACTAAATCCAATGGTATCCGGCTCCGGCACGAATCTAAAAATGTTTGACTATATGGCGGCAGGTATTCCGGTATTATCTACTGAATTTGGGGCCAGAGGGATTGGGGCAGTGAATGGTGAGCAGATATTGATCAGTTCATTAAGGGATATGCCCGGTGAGATTTATAAATTCCAAAACATGTCACCAGAGGCCAGCAGCAGCATTACTGCCCGTGCCGCAGACCTCGTGAGGGAACGTTTTGCTTGGAATAAAATTGCAGAAAAACTCCGGGAAAGATTAAAGAATTTCGATTAAAAGGAAGAATTCTTTTTAATGGGAATTTATTAATAATAAACAGAAGGGATGATCCATGAACAGACAAATAAGCACCCTAGAAACACCCTGTTGGAAAAAAAGAATAACGATAGTATTTTCAGTAATGGGCTTTTATACATTGTTATTCGTGCTGTTCTTTTCCCCGGCCTTCCTTTCTGGAAAGTTATTGGCACCCGGGGATGGCATAATTCAGTATGTTGCGGCATTTTACTGGGGTTTAGATCTTTGGAATCCTTATCTTCTATCCGGGGTACCACAATTTGCAGATCCCCAGGCCATGATGTGGTATCCCCCGAGGATTATTTTTCAAAATCTATCCTGGAATGCCTTTGTCCTCTTTGCTTATGTCGTTGCAGGCAGTTGCACCTTTGGTTATGCCTATAAATTAACTAGAAATATTTATGCCTCTCTGATGGCGGGGGTAATCTATAGCATGAGCGGCTTCTTTATGGCCCATTTAGGTCATGCGACCATCATCCACGGGGCTGCCTGGTTTCCCTTAATACTCTGGGGGCTGGAAGAACTCAGAGAAAAATATACTGCCAAATGGTTTGTTATTACCGCCTGTGCGGTTGCCCTGTGTACCCTGGCAGGTCATCCGCAAATAACAACCTATGTTATGGGGCTGGCCGGTTTATATGTAATAACGATGGCCTGGGACAGTAAAGGAAGATTGCACTGGAAATATCTAATGCTATCGGGAGCAATTGTAATCATTGGCATATTATTAGCCTTTATTCAATTACTTCCCAGTGCTGAATTTGCCTCCCTGAGTATGAGGTCAAAGATGGATTATCCTACCTTTGTCACCTATGCTCTCCCGGCTTTGCAATCCCTTATGCTTTTCTTTCCCTTTCTCTTCGGAGGACTCCCCAACGAGCTTAACATCTATCCCTACTATGGGGTATCCAACATGACCGAATTAAGCGGCTATCTGGGGTGGTTGCCCTATTTCTTAACAGGTGCATACCTATTGAGTGGGGCTAAAAGAAGCAGGTTGTTAATATTCTGGCTAGTGGTGGCAATAGTTTCCGGCCTACTGACTTTGGGGGATGCTACTCCCTTGGCCAAGATAATGTTTCAAATACCCGGCTACAATCTATTTCGTGCACCGGCCAGGCATTTGATAGAACTAACCATGGCCCTAAGCATATTAGCCGCCTTGGGCCTGAAAACACTAATGGAAATACAGCCTAGCAGGTCCTTTACAAAAAGGGTGGCCTATTTAGGAACAGCCTTTGTGATTTTCATACTGGGCTTAGTGATTATAAAACAAGGAAAAATTGCCAGTGTTGCAAATGAACAGGGTATTACGTCCTTTTCACTTGCCCCCTGGGAAAATGTCTCCATCACCATTCAACTTATAATGGCACTGATTTCGCTGATTATTTTGGTTTGGTACAGTAAATTGACCAGGAAAAAAGCTGCTGCTGTGGTTATGATATTGCTGCTAATTATAGATTTAGGCAGCTTTGGTTGGTTTTATGAGTGGAAATACTGGTCACCTCCGGCAAAGGTGCTAGAATTAAACAAAGGGCTTATCGAACCGGGCTATCAACGGGTGGCACCCCTTGAAGGCTATGGGACCGGAGTTTTGGAGGTAAAACCAAATATTTCACAAACCGTGGCAACCTACAATATGAGTGGCTATGGTCCCCTTGTACTCAATAAATATCATGAATTGACAGGGGTATGGCCGGATGGTTCCTTCAATGATAACGTTCTGAAAAAGAATAACCGGGTGCTGGACATACTGGCCGTTAAACACCTGTATGCCTACGATCCTACTTTGGCAAAAACCAATGAATTATGGGCACCTCAGGAGTTAGGTGTTGTTCTAAACCATGAAAACAACGCAAATTCCTTTGTTATTCCCAACTTGGCAGTAAATCGCCTGTCCATGGTAGGTTCCTTGGCCAACTCCCTGGCAGTTCAAGATAAGGAACCAGTTGCCGAGGTGGAAATCTTATTTGCAGATAACTCTAAACAAACCTTGCAGATTCTGGCAGGCAGGGATCTAAGCGAATGGGCCTACGACCGTCAAGATGTCAAGGCTGCCATCAAACACAGCAGGGCCCAAATATTTCAGAGCTTCTCAGCAACGGACGATGCGGGTGGCTCCTTTCAAGGTCATCAGTATCTATGCCAGTTGGATTTAAACGAAACCAAGACGATTAAAGGAATTAACCTAAAGAGAGTGGCAACCTCTGATGTGAAGTTAGATATGTTTCGACTGAGTCTGTCTAACACCATCGAAGGTCAAAATTGGCCAGTGACAATGGGAAACAGTGAATTGGCTGATGGCACCCGGTGGCACCTTGTCCAAAAAATAGGTGACATTAATGTATACGAAAACCACCATGCAATGCCCATGGCCTGGATTGTAGGGGAAATTAACGAAATACCAAAGGATTCCCTCCTGGTCGCCTTGAAAACGGGGAATTTACCGGATGGCAGCACCTATAACCCAGCTACCATGGCTTTAGTGGAGCCTGGTTCACATATTCCGGCAACGGAAAGCCACCCTGGTATAAAATCAAGTGTAGAAATTATTCAAGCCAATAAGGATGCCATTAAACTAAAGGCAAACCTGACAAAACCAGGATTGTTAGTGGTTAGCAACATTTACTATCCCGGCTGGCAAGCCTATGTAAACGGTAAAAAGACCTCGGTCTATGAGGTGAATTATGCACTGCAGGGAATTCATCTTCCGGCTGGAAATCAGTCAGTGGAATTTAAGTTTGCACCCAAATCCTTTACCTATGGAAAATACATAACCATCGGTGCAGCATCCATCTTAGCTTTAGTAGTTCTTGTTCCTTTGTTTAGAAGAAATAATCGATAAACTGGTTTGCCTAAGGAGGCGCAATGAATGACATTTGAGGGTAAAAAGATTTTAGTAACAGGTGCAGGGGGATTTATTGGCAGTCATTTAACAGAAGAACTTGTCAAAATGGGGGCAGAGGTAACAGCCATGATTCACTATAACTCCAACAACAGTTGGGGTAATCTGGAGTGGCTAGACCCCAGGGTGAAGGACCAGTTGAAGGTTATCCCGGGGAATATCGAGGATGCTCATTTTGTCCATAAAGTAACCAGGGGACAGGATATTGTTTTCCATCTGGCAGCCCTCATTGCCATACCCTATTCCTACGATGCTCCTTTGAACTATGTAAGGACCAATGTAGAAGGGACCACCAATATCATGCATGCATGCATGGAAAATCAAGTTTCCAAGGTTGTGCATACATCTACCTCAGAAACCTATGGCACAGCTATTTATGCTCCCATTGACGAGAAACACCCCTTGCAGGGTCAATCACCATATTCTGCCACCAAAATTGGTGCTGATAAAATTGCGGAAAGCTACTACCTTTCCTTTGGCTTGCCGGTAGCTACCATCCGACCCTTTAATACATTTGGACCAAGACAGTCTGCAAGGGCGGTCATACCCACCATTATCAGCCAAGGCCTGGCCGAAAAACACATAAAACTAGGCTCCCTAACACCTGTCAGGGACTTAAACTATGTCAAGGACACGGTCCAAGGATTCCTAAAAATAGCACAGTCTGCCAACTCCATTGGACAGGTTATTAATGTGGGTCAGGGCCAAGGGATTACCATTGGTGAACTGGCACAAAAGATTCTGCAGGTGATGGGGGTTGACAAACCCATCGTAACGGACCCGGAAAGAATAAGGCCAGAAAAAAGTGAAGTATTTAAACTTATCTGCGATCATAGCAAGGCAAAGGAACTAGTGGGTTGGGAACCCAGCTACACGCTGGAACAGGGGCTTATAGAAACTGTGGAATTTGTAACAAAGAATATCAATCTTTTCAAAACCAATATCTACAATAAATAAAGGGGATAGACCTATGAAGGCTGTAATACTTGCGGGCGGTAAAGGCACCAGATTAAGACCCTATACAACCTGTATACCCAAGCCTTTAATGCCCATTGGCGATTTGCCCATTCTGGAAATCGTCTTAAAACAACTGAAAAAGCATGGTTTTGATAATATCACCATTACAGTGGGGCATTTGGCTCATCTTATACAGGCTTTCTTTCAGGACGGTGCAAACCTGGGGCTTAACATCAAATATTCTTTTGAGGACAGACCCTTGGGAACCGCAGGTCCCCTTTCTTTGTTTATTCATGAGCTGGAAGATGATTTTTTGGTTATGAATGGTGACTTGCTGACAACCTTAAATTATCGAAAAATGTATAAATACCATAAGGAAAACGGGGCAGCTGCCACCATTAGCTTGTATAAAAGGGAAGTAAAGATCGACTTTGGTGTTATTAATACCGAACAAAATATGCTAGTTAACTATATAGAAAAACCAACCTACTCCTTTGAAGTGAGTATGGGGGTCAATATTCTAAACCCTCATATTATTAAAGAATACATTACCCCTAACGAGAGATTGGATATGCCCGAATTAATGTTAAGACTAAAAGAAAACGGTGAAAGGGTAATTTGCTTTAGGGATGATTGCTACTGGTTGGATATTGGCAGAATAGACGATTATCAGAGGGCAGTGGAAATCTTTGAAGAAAAGAAAGAGGATTTTTTATAATGCCAAAGGCACTTATTACAGGGGTAAACGGGTTTCTTGGCAGCCATTTAAAGACATTCCTAACCCAACAAAATATTGAGGTATTCGGCCTTGGACGCAATATTTCCGGGGATAACAATTATTACCGACTGGATCTGTCAGAGAAGGAAAAATTACTGGAATTACTACAGGAGATTCAACCCGAGTACATTTTTCATACTGCGGGCATAATATTCTCCCGTCAGATACAAGATTATTATTTTACCAATGTCATAGGAACAATCAATTTGCTGGAAGCTGTGGTCAGACTGCAATATAAACCAAGAGTGCTCTCCATCGGCACCAGTGCCGAGTATGGATCTATTCATCAGGCAGACTTACCTTTGCTTGAAGATTATATTGAGAGGCCGTACAATCATTATGGCATCAGCAAATTGGCCCAAACCAAAGTGTGTCTAGAATATGGTAGAAAATTTAACCTTCCCATATCTATCGCACGTATCTTTAACTTATTAGGGAGCGGAATTTCTCAGCAACTGGCAGTGGGTTCCTTTGTCCAACAAATCAAAGCATGCTCCGATGGCGGCACGATTGAAGTTGGAAATCTTTCGGCAGCCAGGGATTATCTGGATGTTCGGGATGCGGCAAGGATGCTTTGGCAGATTGTCAATCACAGCAACAGTTGTGAGATATTTAATGTATGTTCAGGCAAAGCAGTAACCATGCAGTATATTCTGCAAAACATGATTAAAATATCTGGCAAAAAGGTAACCATTGAACAGGACCTCTCAAGAATGAAACCCATTGATCTGCCAATGCACTATGGGTCCAATAAAAAAATACGAAAGTTGTTTGGCAAGCCGGTTACTTTTACTTCCCTGGAAGAATCCTTGCAAACAATGCTGAACTACGAAAAATAAGGTGATATTAAAATGAAAGCAGTAAGTATTGTATGCCCTGTCTACAATGAAGAGGAAGGAATACAAAGATTCTATAATGAACTTAAAAAGGTCACTTCTCGGATATTAGGATACGACTTTGAATTTGTCTTTGTGGTGGACAAATCCAGGGATAAAACCTGGAAAATTCTCAGCGGTCTGGCTGAGGAGGATACCAGCCTTAAACTGCTTTTATTGTCAAGACGGTTTGGTCATCAAATGTCCCTAGTGGCCGGTATTGACCAGTGCAGGGATGCAGATGCCATTATTATGATGGATTCGGACCTCCAACATCCACCAGCCCTCATACCAGAGATGCTCAAGAAATATGAACAGGGCTATGAAATTGTTTATACCATCCGGGACGATTCGGAAAACATTGGCTTCATCAAAAGAAATGTTTCAAAGGCGTTTTATAATTTGATTAACCGCATCTCCGATGTAGAAGTCCATGCCAGCTCATCGGATTTTAGATTGATTTCCCGTAAGGTTGCCGAGATTTTCAGAAAAGAAATAAGGGAACCCAACCAATTCCTAAGGGGACTCTTTTCTTGGGTAGGATTTAACTCTACGGCTATTCAATTTACAACAGAAAAAAGGGAGTTTGGCCGTAGCAAATATAATTTAAAGACCATGATAAGATTAGCCCTGGCAGGAGTACTATCCTTTTCTACCGTTCCCCTGCGTCTGGCCATTTCAATGGGGCTTGTCATTGCCATGGCCAGCTTTGCCTTTGGTGTCTATTACTTAATTAAATACTTTACCTTTGGGATCTCTGTTACCGGCTGGACTTCCCTGGGACTGTTAATATCCTTTCTGGGTGGGTTGCAACTGGTATTCCTGGGGGTCATAGGGTTATATATCGGCGGCATCTTTGAAGCTGTAAAAAACAGGCCCCTTTATCTTGTGGAAGCTAAAAAAAACTGTTAGTCACGTAGTATAAGTGATTAAAACGTTAGGAGTAAAAATGAACTGGTATTTAGTAATACTCTATCTGATAGCCAATACATTAGGGGTATACCTGGTAAAAGCAGGCTTCAATCAAATTAGTATTAATGGCAATTATTTAAATGGACGACTTTTCTTGGGAGCAAGCCTCTATGTGGTGAGCTTTTTCATCTGGATGATAATCCTCAAAAGCAGCAACCTATCCACCACATATCCAGTGGTGGTAAGCCTAAGCATTATCTTTGTAGCCACCTGTGGTTATGTGTTATTACATGAAACAGTTACCCAACGCCAAGTGCTGGGTATTGCCATGGTTATTATGGCCATATTCCTAATTCAGGGTAAAGGGTAAAATAGCAAATAAACAACAAGGATGGATAGCCTGGTGAAGGTTTTAATCGATGGCAACACTTTAGGAAATAATAGGGCGGGTATTGGTAACTATACATATTGTTTATTGCAGGAGATAGGGCGTCTCTGTCCGGAGGATATCTCTATCTCTGTGGCCATACGAAAAAAGGTATGGCATACAATTCCCGGGGAACTTAACTTTAAGGGCATTGCTATGATAAGATCCGGGGAAAGAAGCTTTGCCAAGTATTTGCCCTTTGCTACTCCTGACTACAGGGGACACGATCTCTACCATGAACCCAATTATGTACCCAGAGCATTCTCCGGCAAGACCGTCATCACCATACATGACATGTCACACCGGCTTTTTCCACAGTATCACCCCTGGAAGCGGGTGCTGAAGCTAAAATATTATGAGCGAACCATGAGGCGAGCGACAAAAATCATTACCGTATCCCAAAACTCAAAAAACGAGATTCTTGATATCCTAAAGGTACCAGAGGAAAAGGTTGCCGTAATCTACGAAGGTGCCCTTGATATATACCGACCCTTGAAGCTTTCAGAACCTTTAACAGGAGAAGTTCGGGAATTATACAAATTACCCGAGCAATTTATACTTTATGTAGGAACCATTGAGCCTAGAAAAAATCTGGCCCGACTCATAGAAGCCTTTTGGATGTATAAACAGCAGAGGAAAAGCTCCGGGGTAAAATTGGTTCTTGCAGGGGGAAAGGGCTGGCTATACGAAAATATTTTTAACCGGGTCAGGGAACTAAAAATGGAAAAGGATGTTCACTTTACTGGCTATGTTAATGACGAACATTTACCGCTATTGTATAATATGGCACTGGCCTTTGTATACCCCTCCATTTATGAAGGCTTTGGCTTACCGCCTTTGGAAGCGATGTCCTGCGGCACACCGGTCATTACCTCCAATACCTCATCACTGCCAGAGGTGGTTGGAGATGCCGGGATACGGGTGAATCCCCATCAAACTGAACAACTGGCTGAGGCAATCCATAAAGTCTTAGACACAGAAGCTGTCCGGGCAGAACTTTCCCAAAGGGCCCTGTTGCAGGCAGCGAAGTTTTCCTGGGAGAAATGCGCCAGGGAAACCCTCCAGATCTACAGAGAATGTCTAACCAACTAATTTGGAGTGGAATATGAAAATAGCGATTGTGCATGATTGGCTCACCAATATGGGTGGCGCAGAAAAAATAATACAACTGCTGCATAAAATGTATCCCGCAGCACCCATCTATACCCTGCTATACAATGGGGATAAAATGCCGGCGGATTTTCAACAGATGGATATCAAAACATCCTTTCTACAAAAACTTCCCCTAGCCAAAACAAAACACCAGCTGTATTTGCAGCTTATGCCCGCTGCCATCGAACAATTCGATCTTTCCCAATACGACATGGTGCTAAGCTCGTCCACTGCCTGTGCTAAAGGAGTGTTAACCAGGGCAGGCACCTGTCACGTCTGTTATTGCAATACACCCATGCGATATGCTTGGGATTTTTATCACGAATATCAAAAAAACAAAAACTGGTTGGCCCGGGCCTATATAGCCCACCAATTACATAAAATTAGAATTTGGGATCGTGTTGCTGCGGACAGGGTAGATTACTTTGTTGCCAACTCCAATAATGTTGCCCGGAGGATTCAAAAGCATTACCGGAGAAATGCCAAAGTGATTTATCCACCCATCAACACAGAATACTTTATCCCGGGTACCTATTCTGGCAACTATTTTTTATGTGCCGGGCGGTTGGTTGGCTACAAAAAGGTGGATCTTGCTGTCCGTACCTTTAGCCGCCTAAACCTCCCCCTAAGGATAGTCGGGGAGGGGCCGGAATACAAGGTGCTCAAAGCAATGGCAGGACCCACAGTAACCTTTTTGGGAAGGGTTCCTGACCAAGAATTGCTTAAGCTTTACCAGCAATGCAGGGCCTTTGTATTTCCAGGGGAAGAAGATTTTGGTATTGCCCCCCTGGAGGCCCAAGCTTGCGGGCGACCTGTCATTGCCTATGACCGGGGTGGGGCACTGGAAACAGTGGTAAATGGAAAAACAGGAATATTTTTTACCCAGCAAACAGAGGAAGCCCTAATCAAAGCCGTAAAGGACTTTATGGCTGTGGAGCATCAATTAAGCATCGGAGTCATAAGGAACCATGCAGAAAAATTTAGTGAAGAGAGATTTAAAGAGCAATTAGGAAATTATATAAAGGAAGCCTATCAGCAGTTTAACCAAGAAAGGCGGCAGAACGATGAATCTGGACTTATGCAGCAAGGCCTTTAAAGCCTATGATATAAGAGGGCGGGTGCCTGAAGAACTAAATGAAGCGGTGGCCTATCAAATTGGTCGAGTTTATGTGGAACTTTTTAACACCCACAGGGTGGTTGTTGGCTACGATGTTCGATTGTCCAGTCCAGATCTGGCCAGAGCCTTAAGCCATGGTCTGATGGATAGTGGTTGCGATGTCCTTGATCTTGGCCTATGTGGAACTGAGCAAATATACTTTACAACCTTCCATCAAAATTTAGATGGTGGAATTATGGTTACTGCCAGCCACAACCCCCAGGATTACAATGGAATGAAATTGGTTAGAGAAGGCGCCAGACCCATCAGCGGGGACACTGGATTGAGGGAATTAACAGCAAGGGTGATCAGGAATCTTTCGGCAGGTATCAAAGCTGCTCCAAAAACAAAGGGCACCTATCAGAAAGTGAATACAATGCAGGAGTATGTTCAGCACCTTCTTTCCTATATAAAACCGGAAAGAATAAAACCCCTTAAAGTGGTCGTGAATGCCGGTAACGGCTGTGCAGGACCCGTAATAGATCGCCTAGAAGAATATTTGCCCGTTGAATTTATTAAAATAAACCACCAACCAGATGGTCTCTTTCCCAACGGCATCCCTAACCCATTGCTGGAGGAAAATCGTGGCCCTACTTCTCAAAAAGTACGGGAAACAGGTGCAGATATTGGCATAGCCTGGGATGGCGATTTTGATCGTTGCTTCTTTTTTGATGGGCAGGGGCACTTTATTGAAGGATATTACATTGTTGGCCTTTTAGCGCAGGCTTTCTTAAAAGACAACGCAGGGGCAAAAATTATTCATGATCCGCGTTTAACCTGGAATACCATCGAATTGGTAAATCAGTATGGCGGTATCCCCGTGCAAAGCAAAACGGGGCATGCCTTTATTAAGGAACGGATGAGATTGGAGGATGCCCTCTACGGTGGGGAGATGTCAGCCCACCATTATTTTAGAGATTTTGCCTATTGTGACAGCGGTATGATACCTTGGTTATTGATATTGGAATTAATGAGTATTGAAGATAAGCCCCTGTCACAATTAATTGGCAGCCGACTGGAACATTACCCGGCCAGTGGGGAAATCAATAGCACGGTAAGCAATCCCCAGAAGGTTATGGATGAAATAGAAAAGGGCTACATTGGAACCAGTTGCAGCATTGATCGCACCGATGGCCTAAGCATGGAATTTGAGACCTGGCGTTTTAACCTGCGCATGTCCAATACCGAACCGGTCCTAAGGCTCAATGTAGAAGCAAAGAACAATGCAACCTTAATGGAAGAAAAAACAAAGGAACTTCTTAAAAAAATTCGCATTTAATAAATACTAAACCTCTTTTTTAAAAAAGAGGTTTAGTATTTATTAGATATAGTGGGAACAAATTCCTACAAAAGATCGTCTTACTAAATAAGTATCTATAAAAATAGGACTTGGTGAATAATGTCGATTGATTTAAGGATATGTTTTTGGTAAACTTGTCCTAGATGTATAATAAATGGAAATTTATTGGATAGATCATCAGATAGCATACTTATACTATATGTTCATATAAGAAAAAGGCAAAAATATTGGCATTCTTTACATAATCTAGAAGGATTTTTACTATTTTTTGTGTAATAACTATTAGTTATTGGAATAAAAGACATAAAGAATCCAGGTTGATAAATATATTAAGTAGGGTAATTGCAATTTATTGATACCAATCAACCAGCCAGCAACCTGTACTGAGACAAGAAACTTGCTATGCTACGAGCAGATTATACCTAGTTTGTTGGTAGTATAGCAAGCGCCATGGCTTGTTATGCAGATACCGCCGGCGATGTTTGTATAACATGGTATCGGAGCAAGAAAATTTTTTATACGAACCGAAAGAGGTGATAGGTAGGGAAAACAGTAGTTGTATTCATTAGTTAGTTAATGTTTCACTACATGTATTTTACAAACAGGAGGAATAGGGATGAGTTTAACTAGAAAGATTCAAAAAAACAAAAATAAAATTATTTCAGGTGTTGTAGGTTTATCGATGCTTGCTACACCTCTGGCAGGCTTTGCCGCTGATGGTGGCGACAGAACTGCTGCAGAAAATTTTGTTAATCGTATTTACACAGTAGGTCTTGAAAGACCTGCCGATGCAGATGGCTTGAAATATTGGACCGACAGATTACTGGGTGTAACCGACCCCATTAATGCTGCTGATATGGTAGATCATATCTTTGTTGGGGCGCCTGAATTCCAAAACATGAATAAGACCGATGCTCAGTTAATTGAAGTATTTTATCAAACTTTCTTCAACCGTACTGCTGACCTAGAAGGTGCTAAATTCTGGGAAAAGGAATTACATGAAAGCAGCAAGCGTGCAGTAGTAGCTAGTATGCTGGATGCTGGTGTTGAGTTCCAAAACTTCTGCGACGCAGCAGGAATTGACAGAGGCAGAATCGAACTGGATGCCGATGATAATATTCCTCACAATCCAGATCCCTGGGTTGATGAATTAATAGTTGATTCGGTAAGTGCTATTACCAAACATGTATCAAGCCTAGCAGGTACAAATGCTACAAATCCTAAGGTTCAATTAGAATTTGCTGTAAACGGTAAAACTACTGCCTCTACAGTTGCTGAATTAGAAAAAGACGGTTACACAGTAGAGTTCCAATCCACGGATAATGTTCACGTTGATGCAAAGGGTCTGTTCGACAACAGTACTGCTTCTTTAGCAGCAGGTGCAACATTCAAATATAAAGTTATCGTTAAGAAAGACAATGCTGTTGTAGCTGAGTCTGCACTGGTGACTGTAACTGTTGCTAACGCTTCAATTGTAGTTAAGCCTACTGAACTAACACTTATTGACGACAACAACGATGCTGATCTCACAGATGGCGACAACACTGTTTGGGAACTGCCCTACATTACTATGGATAACAATGATAGCGTCGAAAATAAACTTTGGGTTATTGTTTCCAAAGGTCAAAACTTTGCGGGCACTGAAATTGATGCACAGAATGCAACTTCTGGACATATTGCTAACCAAGAAAACCTCGGCAGTGCTGTGGTGACCTACACTAGCAGTAATGCTGCAGTGGCTGTTATCAGCACTCAGGGTCAAATTACTGCTGTAGCCCCTGGGACTACAACCATTACAGTTACTGTTGGAGAGGAATCCAAGACACTTGATATAGAGGTTAAAGCTGCACCAAAGGCTACTTCTATCGATGAAACCAGCATGAAACTGCAAGCTACTGAAACTTCCATCGATGTGAACCTGAATGACCAATACGGTCAAGAAATGAGAAAAGCTGTTGATACATCTAGTTGGAGTGTAGAAACCGGCAGTGATAAAACTACCGTAGTTAATCTTGCCGGTGCTTCTCTAAGTGAATCTGCTTCTGTTGTTACTATCAGTGGTCTGGTATTAGCTAAAGGCACTGATACATTAGTTATTAAAGATGCTGATGATAAAGTAATTGGTACAATAAATGTACAAGTAGTAGATGTAGCTGGTGCAGAAGTTGACAACTACAAGTTAATTGCTCCCGTTGGAGAGGATTTTGCACTGAACTTGTATCCTTCCGCACAGATTGTTGACCTTTCTGTTGAATCCTACGTTGGTGATGTAAAAGTTGGCACCTCTGCTATTGCTCCTGGCAGTATGTCCTTTGTTTCTGCTACCCCTGCTGTTGCAACTGTTGACATTAGCACTGGTGTAGTAACTGCCGTCAGTCAAGGGACCGCGGTAATCAAGCTTATGGAAGGTACATTAGTAAGAGCTACAGCTACTATTACTGTTACTAATAATACTCCTCAAATTACTGGTATTGCTTTAGCAGAGGGCAGTGATGCAGTGACCGTCGACGGTGGGGTAAGTGCAGACAACGCAGTAATTGCTGATATCTTTGATGATCTAACAATTAGCTTTGCTGCCACTACCGATGCTTTAGATGAAGATGGATCCGATGCGCTAACCGCTATTGAATTTGATAACATTTACGATGCTGATGATTACATCTCCGCTGTAACCATTACTGATGGTGATACTGCTGCCACTGCTACATCCTTTACTGTAACTGGTGCAGACAAAAACGGTACCTTAGTAATTAAAGTTAAAGAAACTTATGGCGGTGGAATTTACACCTTCCCATTAGTTGTGAAGGATGCAACTGGCCCGTCCAATGATGGTATCGCAATTACATTCAGCGACACCGATGCTGATGATGATGAAATTGGCGGAGATATTGAATTTACTAAAGCTACCAGTGAAGCAGATGTTGCAAAATATGTTGTAACTGTAAGTGATGAAGATGGTGCAGTATTTACCGAAGAAGTAGCTGCCACAGATACTGCTACCTATACCGTAACAATACCTGCTGATACTGAAGTTAAGGCTGGTACTACAGCTGTCAAAATTTCAATTGTTCCCGTAGATGCACAAGGTAATGCTGGAACCGCAGTAGAAAAAACCGATGCAACTGACGAGGTTTCATAAGATATTCTCTATATAACAGCAAAACACAAACCGTACTTTCCTTTGGGAAGTACGGTTTGTGTCATATTGGGGCAATGTCGAAACGTGACAATATTCCTAGAAATATGCAGGGCAGAAGTCCTATGTTACTGCAAAAAATTTACTATAGCTTCTCAATTGCATCTCTTAAATGATCCACCGTAGTGTGGGTATAGATAGTGGTGGCTCGAAGATTAGCATGGCCCAGTAACTTACTGATACGGAGCAAATCCACATGACCATTCTTATACAAGAATGTAGCAAAACTATGCCTAAAAACATGCGGGGTAACCCTATTTGGCTCGATGCCAGCCTTAATAGCATATTTCTTAACCATTTTTCTAACAAATTGTGTAGTCAATGGTTGTCCTTGTTTGTTAGGAAAGAGGTATGATGAAGTACTATGTCTCTTTTCTAGATACTCCTGCAAGTTTTGTTTTAAATTTCTGTGGATTGGAACGAGGCGAGATTTGCCACCTTTGCCCTTACGTACCGATAAATCCTGATACTCATGTAAATCTGATAGCTGTAAGTTAACCATTTCTGATACCCTTAGACCGGCATAATAAAGAGTAATTATCATCGTGTAATTTCGTAAGCCTTCCGGTGTATCCCGGTCAACACTTGCACAGATTCGCTCAATTTCCTCTGGCACAAGGAAACGAGGTATTTCCTCAGGTATTTTGGGGGATTTCAAGCGTTTAGCAGGATTTGATTCCAATAAGCCTTCTAAATGAGCGAAATTAAAAAATGATTTTAAAGTTGCAATATTTCTCATCATAGTACGTGATGAGTATGATTTCTCCTGTTTTGCATAGGTCAAATACTTTCTTAATGTGCTTGTATCTATATCTTTTAATAGTACGATTGAGTCGTTAGTTTTTGACAGGTATCTTAGCAAATATTTTAAGTCTTTTTTATAAGCATCAATTGTATAGGGGCTTCTCTGAACCTCAATTGTCAGATAATTAATAAATTCATCTATTGCTTCCTTAAATAACATTAAGATCACCCATCTGGTATTATGCTTAATTAGCAATAAAATATTCTTGGAGAGGTATTATGTGTAAAACAGATTATCAGGCAATAGAGACTTTGAATTGGGGAAAAGCAGTTAATATGTTTTTAATGCATCTGGAGTATGACCTCAATAGAAGCTCAGAAACAATTAGGGGATATCGCAAAGATCTATATCATTTTGGCAGTTGTATGATAGATAATCATGGACCAAAATTTATCCCCAAAAAAGTAGGTCCTATGGATATCTGGTTATATCTACGGCATCTATCTCAAGACCATAAGTACGCACCCCGAAGCAGGGCCCGTAACCTTGCATCCATTAAAAGTTTTTACAATTTTCTCAAACTGAATGACCTCATTAAAAAGGATCCTTCTCAAAATATTCAATGGCCCACTTTGCCGCAAAACGAACAACCTATTTACTTTACTGTAGAGGACTTTCACAAGATTATCAGCGTTATTGACCTAAAGGATCACAACCAGTACATATATTGGGTAATGATACATGTTCTATTTCTAACAGGCATGCGAATTAGTGAGGTCTTAAGTCTTAAATGTAAAGATGTAGATATTATTAATAAGATAATATATGTACGTGAAGGTAAAGGTAACAAGAATAGAACCATCCCTATCAGTAAATCCCTAAATCAAGTTTTGTCGGATTACTTTACCCGACATGGAGGTTCTTCAGACGCCATATTTTTTTTGTCCATGCGCTCGGATAGTGGACAAATATCACCTCAATGTATAAGAAGAATTATCAAAAAGTACTGCCATTTGGCCGGGGTGGAAAAAGCTAAACTTAGCCCCCACGTTTTTAGGCACGGATTTGCTACTACCTTATATATGGATAAAGGAGTAGATCTTCTCAGAATTGCCACTTTGTTAGGACACAGCAGTACCAGAACAACCGAAATATATGCACACACAAACGAAGATCACCTAAGAAAAGCAGTTGACTTAATTGATATTTGAACACATAGAGACATTCCTAAAAGAGAGCAATAGGAAGTTTTGCCGCAAGTAGGCTAAACTGTAGATCCAAGTATAGCCGTATTAATGATGTCCTGTGCAGCCTCCTTGGTGGTCACATCTATTACCTGATCTAGTATCCAGTCAAGTGACAATTCGCTGGTGATGTGACGTACCTTATGTTGTAGCGGTATCTGTGGAGGTTGCCCTGGCGATTTAGAAAAGTTTCGCTCTGTTTGGCCATGGATCGTAGGGATTGTGGTTCTAACAGTAGTGAGGGGGGCCATTTACTATGCAGTGGTTGACAACCTCTGGTCAGCCGTAGAGATCGGGGGAAGTTGGGCCACAGTTACTAGGCACTCTTCTGTCCCGTAGATGCGGAAGTTCCGTCAGTTGTAGTAATGGGCTACCGCACCTTTCTCGTCTGTAGCACTTTTAGGGGCTTGACTGCGGTCGGTGGGCAGTTGAACGATTGGTGAAGTACTAAGCTAGTCCGGTGAGGTGGTGGTCTGGCAGGGATCCTTCTTCTTTCTGCAAAAGATTTCTGGGATGGTGCCTAGTTCCGTCCGCCGGTTGTAGTCTGTCATGGCCGTATAACACCTTCACGTGAGACGGTACCTGGTACCTTGTGGTAAATTGTTGTTTGACAAATTTCAGGAAGGGACAGACCCCCTTCCCGAAATTCCCGGGCATTAGCGATGAGGCCGAGTGTTTTTAATTATTGTATAGATTCAAGTATGGCAGTATTAATGATATCCTGTGCTGCTTCTTTGGTGGTCACATCTATTACCTGATCTAGTATCCAGTCAAGTGCTGATTCACTGGTAATAACACGCACCTTGTGTTGCAAAGGTAATGATTCTACACCAAGACGTTTATTGAGGATCTTGCAGATGGCATCTTGAGCTTTCTCTGCTTTACCTTTATCAATACCTCTCGCTTCACCTCTCGCTTCAGCTTCGGCACGTTCTTCTTTTACCCACTCTTGGTAGATCGGTGATTCCATGATCATTTCCCTCCTTATCAGTGAGTGAATTAGTTTGCCTTCATATTTACCGCCAGCCATTATCGCCAAGGCTGCCAGTAGGTCTAGCTTAAGGGATTCATCTTTTACTTTACTTACTACGGCAATGCTTTCCTTTAGCACCTGCCTGGGTTCTTCCCTCTCTTTATCCCCTTTCATCAGTGGTAACAGGGGATAGAGCCCCACTAATTCATTATCTATGACAGTTTTTCTGAATTCTTGCCAAACTCGGATTACCTTGTAGTTGTAGTCTAGGGTGATTGACTCTCTCCAGCGGTCACTCAGTTGGTGATTCTTATTGTCGCAATGTTTGTAGAGAAAAATTACTACCTGACGGATGGGCGGAGTACCCTTACCTTGGCACAGAGTGGATTCCCAAATATCACTGCGGTACCGTAGCATTCTAGCTGGAAGTGCTACGTCAAAATAGCCCATGGGTTCAAAATTTACAAAGTAGGTTTCTTGGGGTGCCTCTACTTCAAAGACATTGTCCAGTCGGGATTCTTTCTTAGGTGCGAAGTTGGTTTGGTATTGCCTGATCCAGTCTTCCTGGGCTTTGGGTTCGACGTATCTCACCCAGTCAGTGGGCCGCCTTTGGAACAGTTGTTTGAAGGGTATGTCAGTTTTTGCCATAGGATATTTGCTCACCTTCTTAGATTATATTCTACCACATTATTCAGTTTTTCTAAGCATGGCATTATTTTTCCTGCTGGTATTTTTCAAGAAGCAGGTATTGCTAATAGTTCCATCACATTCTACTTCAATAGCATTTTGCACTTCCTTTCCAACCCCATTACTATCCGGCGTTACAGTAATGGGGTTGGAAGCAGCTATTCTCATAGCTATGTCGCTTCTATAGTATGATATATGTTTCATTATGGTACAGGAACGTATTTGGTAAATACCGCATCCTATTGTGTGACTTACTACAGAATTTAAATTAAGCAGTGAATTTTGCCAAAGTTTTGCAGTTGGTTGGCCATTAGTAAACAAAAGCCGGGCGGATCCATTTTTTTGTTATTCCCGGCCTTTATTTACTTGGCTTTCATAATAAAAAATAATGAGATAAAATCAGTCTACATAACCCTTAATGTCATTTTCTTAATACTAACTGCTGGCCTCTTTGACAATTGGTATTTTGTAGGGTTAGTCAACTAAATGGGAAAAAGCCTCTCCTAGTGAGAGACCTTTTGTTTTCGGCATGCTATTCGATTGATGTGACCTCTAGCTCATCTGTTTGTTGCCCTACAATTACCGTGACTGTTGCTTTCAGGGTCGTATCCTCAACAACCCCCTGTAGAATATACGAACCTGCCAGATTCAAATTTAAGCCGATGGTATCCCAGGAAACTGATTTTTCTCTGGATTGCCCATTGTCAAAGTTTACTGTCACTTTGTCAGGTAAGCCGACACTGGCACTCCCCGGATTTACGAATATATCCATAATTGTGTTAATTGATGTGACAGGGTGTGCTGGCATATCATCAGCAGCATCGTTTTCGATTCTACCTTGTTCAATACCGGCTTCATCACATACACTTCGGAACTCTTCACCGGCATCCAACATCCCAGCTACAATTGCCCGCTTACTAATATCATAGAGCCTTCCTTTCCAATACTCCAGACCTTCTGGATCCGGTAACCTATTAAAAAAA
>NZ_JBAIYV010000038.1:0-24305 GCF_036763075.1 Desulfotomaculum sp. 1211_IL3151
GTATAATCTGACTGTAAAATGTTTGTTTGCATACTTATATTTTACAATAAAAGACGGCTTCTGGCATTTACCAGTCGCCGCCTTTTGTTTTTTATTAAGGGGCTGTCTTACTGCGACAGCCCCTTTTTACTCCTTCGCCCTTAGTGCATTTAAATCGATGATACCCTTTTTGGCCCGTTGGGTGATGATGCCCCCGATGCGTCCTGACTCGGCGGAGGTCAAACCGCCCCAGCCATCCTGCTTAACCTTGTGGTCTAGACCTAATTCTGTGGCAATTTCCAATTTCAACAAATCCATTGGGGTAGGTTTTTTGGGGGGTTTTATTCGTTCCTTTCGTTCCCTGGCTTCTTTTTTCTGCTTGATGGAATTGTTTAAATGTTGAACCACTGAGTCCATCGTAACCTCCTAAAAACTCTTAGAAAACTTAATAGCATAAACGCCCGCAGCCAAATTAAGGCGGGCGTTTATGATCCTATCAATGCGGTTTTTTAATAGCTACTTGGTTTTGGGTTGGATTCGGTTACCG
Source organism: Desulfotomaculum sp. 1211_IL3151 (assembly GCF_036763075.1). Lineage (NCBI taxonomy): Bacteria > Bacillati > Bacillota > Clostridia > Eubacteriales > Desulfotomaculaceae > Desulfotomaculum > Desulfotomaculum sp. 1211_IL3151. Next base: position 527 of record NZ_JBAIYV010000038.1, read on the forward strand.
ATATCCTCTATTTCATTTGTAAAGCTTGAGATCGGCCGGCCCTGGGTAATTCCCTGTGCCACATTTCTAATTCTTGTCACCGTATCAACATCAGAGGAAACCATGACCGTGTAATTAGGTGCTGCATTTTTCACTTGATCAAGAACCCTTCTTTCTACCTCTGCCGATCTGTTTTTTTCTAAATTGGCATTTAGATCCAAGCCCAGATAAATATTACTGCCGGCAATTATCGCTGTAGAACCCCGTACACCTTCCACTCCATTTGCCTTGTCAACCACCCGATCTGCAACTTCCCTGGGGTAATTTTGGTTCTGGTTGTTATTAGGATTTGCTGGATTTGCTGGATTTGTTGGATTTGTGGGTGCTGTAGGAGCTGGTTGGGTTGGTTCAATTGGCTTTTTGGCCGGAGTACAACCACCAAAGAGCAATGCTGTTCCAAGTAATAGGGTTGCGGGCAATACGAGAATTTTTTTTGTTTTATCCAATTTAGCACCTCCAAAATTATCGTTAATTGTATTATTTCTTAACATCTATAGATTATGCCGCCTATTTACAGGTATACTTTGACTACCCTGTCTTAAAGCACCAGGGAAAAATGAATACCGACAAAAACAAACTATTTTTCCCAAGAAAGAAGGAACTTTTTGAAATATAAAGAAATAATAAAAAAGTTTTATATATTTTTGGATGATGGCTGTGGGAGAGACCCTCGGGGGCGCCGAAGGAGCAATCCTGTTTGTTCTGCTGTAAAACAGGCTAAACTCTCAGGCAAAAGGACTGTGGCCGGACTGGGCTCTGGAGAGTTCCTGCTATATTAGCGGACACCCAAGGGGAAGCTTCATCGGAAGTCATCTCTCAGGTTACAGGGACAGAGTTATACCAGCAAAGGAGGTATAGCTATGTCCTTTTTATTTTTCTTAAAAATATCAGGACAGAGACATAATACTATGGGAGGTGGAGAGATGCAGGAAGTAAAACGGACACCCTTGTACCAGGTGCATGTTGCGGCGGGTGCTAAGATGGTGGAATTTGGTGGCTGGCAAATGCCGGTACAGTATGAGGGGATTATCAAGGAACATCAAGCTGTCCGCTCTGCCGCAGGTTTATTTGATGTTTCCCACATGGGGGAAATCGAAATTTCCGGTCCGGCGGCCAAGGATTTTGTTCAGAAGCTAATAACCAATGACCTAACACGACTAGCACCCGGTAAGGCCATTTATTCACCCATGTGCAATCCCCAGGGTGGTACCATTGATGATTTATTGGTATACCAATTGGAAGATCAACAGTATTTGTTGGTGGTAAATGCTTCGAACACAGATAAGGATTTTAACTGGCTTAAAGATAACCAGATCCCCGATGTGGATATAAAAAATGTATCAGACGTAACTTGTCAGTTGGCCCTGCAGGGACCAAAGGGGGAAAAGATTTTACAAAAATTAACTGCGGTTAAGCTTGCTGAAATTAAGCCCTTTTCCTTTGTTTACGGCACCGTTGAAGGAATAAATTGCCTAATTTCCCGTACTGGTTACACCGGTGAAGCAGGCTTTGAGTTGTACTTTCCGGCAGCCCATGCAGAAATGCTATGGCATGCTATCATGGATGCCGGAGCCCCAGAGGGCATCACAGCTGCGGGCCTGGGGGCCAGGGACACTCTGCGGTTTGAAGCAGCCCTGGCACTTTATGGTCATGAATTAACCGATGATATTTCCCCTCTGATGGCGGGGCTAGGCTGGACTGTAAAATTTAACAAACCGGAGTTTATTGGCAAAGAAGCACTGCTGCGGCAAAAGGAGGCAGGGCCGGCTTATAAATTAGTGGGCATTGAAATGATTGACCGGGGGATACCCCGTCAGGGTTATGTCCTTGTAAAGGAAGACCAGGAGATTGGTTGGCTTACCTCTGGTACCTTTGCACCAACCATAGGCAAGAACCTAGGCCTGGCCTATGTATTGGTGGAACATGCAGCTATCGGCAGTGAATTGGCAGTTATGATTCGCAACAAACCATTAAAGGCAAAAATTGTGGAAAAACCATTCTATAAACGGGAGGTATAAAGGATGAATTTACAGGCTGATTTAAAGTACACCAAAGATCATGAATGGGTAAAGGTTGAAGGGAATCGGGCCATCATTGGGATTACTGATTATGCCCAGGATTCACTGGGAGATATCGTATTTGTTGAGCTCCCCTCGGCGGGGGAAGCAGTTGAGGCGGCAGAGTCCTTTGGTGTGGTGGAATCTGTTAAGACCGCCAGCGATCTATACTCTCCGGTAAGTGGCAAGGTACTTGAGGTCAATGAAGGCCTGGCCGATGCACCCGAACTGGTAAACCAGGAACCCTATGGCAAGGGCTGGATGATTATTGTTGAATTAGATAACCCGGCTGAGTTGGACGATCTAATGAATGCCGAGCAATATCAGTCGATGGTAGAAAAAGCCTAGAGGGGAAAAGAGGTAGGTAATTTTGAAATTCATTCCTCATACTGATAATGAACTTTGCCAGATGCTACAGGCCATCGGTATGGAAAACACGGATCAGTTGTTTCAGGATATTCCTCCCCAGGTTCGGTTAAACCGTGAACTTGCTGTGGCGGGTGGCCTGACGGAAATGGAATTGCAGCACCACATGGCTGCTTTAGCCGGACAAAATCAAGGAGTGGATCAAACCATTTGTTTTCTAGGGGCCGGGGCCTATGATCATTACGTCCCCAGTGCCGTGAAACATATTTTATCCCGGGCAGAGTTTTATACGGCCTATACACCCTATCAGCCGGAAATCAGTCAGGGAGTGCTGCAAAGTATCTTTGAATATCAGAGCATGGTTTGTCTCTTGACTGGCATGGATGCCGCCAATGCATCGATGTACGACGGGGCCAGTGCTTTGGCCGAGGCGGCTTTGATGGCTTGTGCAGTTACCCGGCGTGAGCGGGTGCTGGTGGCTAAGACTGTACACCCGGAATACCGTGAGGTAGTAAAAACCTACTTGCACGGGCCAGCCATTGATATTTCGGAAGTAGCCTTTGAACAGGGCGTAACCCAATTGACGGATCTTGATAACAAATTGGATAAAAATACCGCTGCCATCTTAGTTCAGTATCCCAACTTTTTTGGTTGTATTGAGGATCTGGTGCAAATGGCGGACAAGGCCCATGCTGTAGGGGCACTGCTGGTGGTTTGTGCTGACCCCATTGCCTTGGGGCTGCTCAAATCCCCTGGCCAATGTGGTGCCGATATCGTTGTAGGGGAAGGACAATCCCTGGGTATTCCCCTGTCCTACGGGGGGCCCTATCTGGGTTTTATGGTCTGCAAGGAAAAACTAGTCCGCAAAATGCCCGGTCGGATTGTGGGCCAAACCGTTGATGTTGATGGCAAAAGGGGCTATGTACTTACCCTCCAGGCCCGGGAACAACATATTCGCCGGGATAAGGCAACCTCTAATATCTGCTCCAATCAGGCCCTGTGTGCCTTGGCAGCCACCGTTTACTTAAGCTTGGTAGGGCGGCGGGGTTTACGACAGGTGGCTGAACTATGCCTGCAAAAGACAGCCTATGCTAAAAAGTTACTGTCCTCACTGCCTGGCTATCAGTTGCCTTGGCCAACACCGGTTTTTAAGGAGTTTGTCCTAAAAACAAAGGTGTCACCGGAAAAAATTAACCAGGAACTGCTTAAAGACAATATTTTAGGTGGTCTTGACCTTGGAATTTACTATCCGGAACTGGCGGGACATATGTTGTTTTGTGTAACAGAAAAAAGGAATCGCCAAGAGATCGAATTGTTGGCGCAGCGATTGGGGGTAATATCATGACGGAAAAGTTAATTTTTGAACTAAGCTCACCGGGCCGCCCGGGGATTGTATTTCCGGCCAATGATGTACCAGAGGTTTCCCCCCAAGACTTATTGCCATTTGAATATATCAGGGAACAAGAAGTCCCCCTGCCTGAAGTCAGTGAGGGGGACGTGGTAAGGCACTTTGTAAGGCTTTCCCGGCTAAACTTTGGTGTGGATGTGGGGTTTTACCCTCTGGGGTCCTGCACCATGAAATATAACCCCAAAATCGCTGAGGATGCAGCGGTTCTAAATGGTTTTGCTAAGCTGCACCCTTACCAGGCAGAAGAACTTTGCCAGGGGGCACTGCAGCTGATGGCTGAAACCCAGCGGGACTTGGCTGAGGTCACCGGTATGGATGCCTTTACCCTACAACCAGCCGCTGGCGCCCATGGCGAAATGGCGGGCATGCTTATTATTAAGGCCTATCTGGAAAGCAAAGGGGAGACAGGACGCACCAAGGTCATTGTGCCTGACTCAGCCCATGGTACAAATCCGGCTACGGCAACCCTATGTGGTTTTCAAGTGGTGGAAGTGAAGTCTGACCAGCGGGGCGGCGTTGATCTGGAGGCTTTAAAACAAGTGCTGGGGCCGGATGTGGCGGCACTGATGCTAACCAACCCCAGTACCCTGGGACTCTTTGAAGATAACATTAAGGAAATTGCCGACCTAGTACACCAGTCTGGCGGGCTTTTGTATTACGATGGGGCAAACCTCAATGCCATCATGGGCTATGCTCGACCCGGTGACATGGGTTTTGATGTGGTGCACCTAAACTTGCACAAGACCTTTGGTACGCCCCATGGCGGCGGTGGTCCAGGTGCCGGGCCAGTTGGCGTCAAGGCAGCCTTGGAACCCTTTCTGCCAAAACCAGTGATTAGGCAGCAAGACGGCAAATATCTGCTTGATTACCAACGCCCCCAATCCATTGGCCGGGTGAAAGCCTTCTTTGGTAATTTTGGCGTTGTGGTAAAGGCTTATACCTATATCAAAGCCTTGGGGGGTAAGGGATTAAAAGAGGCTTCGGAGCATGCTGTGCTCAATGCAAATTATCTCATGAAGCGGCTCTCTAAGGAACTCCAGATTCCCTTCCCAAGAACTTGTATGCACGAGTTTGTGGCTGCACCTCCGGCGGATATGAAGGAGCGGGGGATTAGAACTTTGGATATTGCCAAGAGACTTTTGGATTATGGTTATCATCCACCAACGGTATATTTCCCCCTCATTGTAGAGGAATCCATCATGATCGAGCCTACGGAAACAGAAAGCAAGGAAACCCTGGATGAGTTTGCCGCCAATTTAATCAAGGTATTGGAAGAAGCAAGAGAAAACCCAGATACCCTGAAAAACGCACCTTATACTACCCCCGTGCGCAGACTGGATGAAGTAACAGCAGCCCGTAAGCCGATCTTGAAGAGTCAATTACCCGGTTGATAGTGAATACTTATGGGGCTTCATCTTGAAACTAGAAGATGGAGTCCCTTTCTTAGCCATCAGCTGCTAGCTCGTGACTCACGGGGACGGTTCTCCTGAGTCTTAGCCAAGGGCTTTGACTCAAGAGAACCGTCCCCGTGAGTCTAAAAGGGGGATTTTTCGTGGACGCTATCCAACAGAAGAAAATAAAGGTGGCCCGACTCGCCATTCTCTCCAACTCCCTATTGACGATTGGCAAATTATTGGTGGGTCTTAGAATGGGTTCCATTGGAGTTATATCTGAAGCCATTCACTCCGGGTTGGATTTAATTGCCTCCCTAATTGCCTTTATGGCAGTACGGCAATCTGGCAAGCCAGCGGATGCTGAACACCAATATGGGCATGGAAAGTATGAGAATTTGGCCAGTATTATTGAAGCAATCTTAATATTAGTAGCAGCCGTGGGTATTTTTGTTCAGGCCGTGCCAAAACTGTGGCAGGGTGGACAGGAAATCGAATCGCTGGGTTGGGGTGCCGCGGTTATGGTTATTTCTGCGGCAGTTAACTTTGTTATTTCCAGAAAACTGATGGCTGTGGGCAAAGAAACCGATTCGCCGGCCCTCGTGGCGGATGGGTGGCACCTAAAAACCGATGTCTATACCTCCCTGGGAGTATTTGTCGGACTGGGGGCCATCTACTTGACAGGGTTTAGCATCTTGGACCCAATCGTTGGGATCATTGTGGGAATGATGATTGTAAAGGCAGGCTTTGATTTAATCCGGGAATCCATGGGTGTGATGTTGGATGTCAGCTTACCATCGGAGGAAGAGAAAGTAATAAAAGAAGTATTGGCCAAACATTCGCATCAATACATTGAATATCATGGTTTGCGAACCCGAAAATCTGGTCCTTACCGTTATGTAGACCTTCATTTAGTCGTACCACGACACCTACCCATTGGTACCGTACATCAGCTATGCGATCATATAGAGGAGGAGATTGAAGGGGAACTACCCAGGGTGCAGGTCTTAATTCATTGTGAACCCTGTGAGGAGGCAAAGGAAGCCTTAGCGGGGGGGTGTTCGGCGGCCGCCTGCCAGGCGGAGGAATGTCCGGTAGGCCCCGAAGAAAAGAATTAAGAAATAAAAAAGAGACAGATGGAACTGTCCGAAATCACTGAAAATGCTTTTTCATCCTGAGTGGTAGCGAGGGATCTTAAGGCTAGACCATAAGATCCTTCGCTATCGCTCAGGATGACGTGTATTATAATCATTCGTGGTTTCGAGAGTGGTTTCGAGCTGTCCCTTTGCTGTGACAGGTAGTTAACGTAAGGCGTCCTAACGTAAGGCTTCCTTATGAAAGGATAATTTTTGATTCCCTGCAGGTAAAATTGCATAAGGGGAGATGGTACCTGACACGCTAACTAGGTTTGGTGCTTTAAAATCAATTTTTACTGAATAAATTCGTTTGATATGGGAACGAAAATTTTTCAAACTATAAAAGGGCTGATTATCCTGGGTATGCATTTTCAAATTTTGTGGTAGTTCGATAACTAGAACCACTGGTTTAAAACGACGGTTTAAACCAACAGAATTGCGTGCATCAATCATTGCTTCCAGCAATGTACAACGGATCATGTGTTTCGGCTGAAGACCCTCTCTCATAACCTCTCGAATCTCGTCAAGGGATCCCCCTAAAAAAACGTTAGCCATAGGGTAAACTCCTTTCAGTCAAAGTTTAAGCGTTTTGTTAGTAGCCTAATAATGCAAGAATGGTGCCAGGTCATCTAGCAGGAAGCAAAGCCGATGGTTGTTCTATTTTACACAAGGTATAATAATCTAACATATCTGAATGTTCTAAAAGAACACATAACCGTTCCGAAATCGAACATTAAAAAGGAGTGTGGCAAACTACTTTGTAGTAGTTTGCCACACTCCTTTTTAATGAGGCCTTACATTTCCTTTGCTTCCTTAGGGATGGCTTCTGTTGTTAGGCTGTCCTTAAGTTCAGCAATTAGCATACCGACCAGAATCAAAAGGCAACCGACCCATTGACGGGGGGACAATACCTCCCCGGCCCAAAGCCAGCCAGTTGCTGCAGCAAAAACCGGTTCCGTGATAAAAATAATAGCCGTATGGGTAGCAGAGGTAAATCTCTGAACGGAGTTTTGTATTAAAAAGGCTAGGGCGGTTGCTGGTATTGCTGTAATTAAAAGGCCGGTCCAGACTGGGCGAGTAAATTCAGCGGGCAAGGTCTCCCGAGCAACTCCAAAGCTAAGGCTGATGACGGCGACCACTCCCACCTGAAGAATGGCCAACAATACTGGGTCATGTTTGGGCGCGTATTTTCCTACCAGGATAATATGTGCCGCGTAGCAAATGGCGCAGAAAAAGCACAATATATCCCCGAAACGGATAGACAGGTTATCTCCTATTGACAACAACCCCAACCCCAGAGTGGCGCTAGTGACACCGAAAATAAGTACCAGGCTAGGAATTTTTTTTGTGATGAGGGCTGTGAAAAGCGGCACCAAAACCACTGCCAAACCAGTTATAAAGCCGGCATTAGAAGCAGTGGTATATTTTAGACCAACCGTTTGAAAGGCATAACCCATAAATAAAAAAACGCCAATAAATGAGCCGGCCTTTAATGTCGCTTTATCGATGTTTCGGAAACGCTTGCCATATATTAAAGCTAGAAAAGCAAAGGCTATGGCAAAACGAATCCCTATGAAATAGTAGGGACCAATACCAGAAAGGGCATCCTGCACCACCACAAAGGTAACACCCCAAACAAAGCTAACCGCTAATAGAGCTAAATCCGCCTGCATTTGCAGTGCTTTTGTCATCAAATCGCCTCCAGCAGAACATTCCAATATATTTTCTCACTCCAAAATCGAGCTGTCAATTTAATTTAACAGAGCACAGAGCACAAAAAGAGCACAAGGGGACGGTTCTTTTGTGTTGTCCTATAGAACAACACAAAAGAACCGTCCCCTTGTGCTCTACGATGGTATAAAAAAAGCTTAACAAAAAGAAGGAATTTGACGAATGATGCAGAAACACATTTTTATGAAAACAAACAAATAAATATTCAATGTTGTGCGGGACTAATTTTAGGAGGGAACCATAATGAAAAAGTCTATTAAGTTTATCGGTTTGCTGGCATTAATGTTAGCACTGGCAGTTTCTGCTGTAGGTTGTGGTGGCAGTGATAAAGAACCTGCTAAGGATGCCGCCGCTAAACCCAAGCTCATTGCAGCGGCAGATGCCACCTTTGCCCCCTTTGAATTTACGGATACCAGTACCGGGAAATATATTGGTTTTGATGTAGAACTAATTCAAGCCATTTGTGATGAAATTGGTTACGAAATGGAATTCCGTAGTATGGGTTTTGATGGTTTGATTGCTGCTCTGCAGGCCAACCAAATCGATGCTGTTGTTTCGGCCATGACCATTACAGAAAAACGTAAAGCAGAAGTTGATTTTTCAGATCCCTATTACAAGTCTGGTCTGATTGTTGCTGTACAAGCCAAGAACAATGAAATTAAAGGCTTTGATGACCTCAAGGGTAAAAAGATTGCTGTCCAAAGTGGTACCACTGGTGCCCTGCAGGCTGAAAAAATCACGGATAAAAATAAAATTACTTATTTCACCAGCTCAGACCAAGCCCTGATGGAACTTAAGAATGGTGCCGTTGACGCAGTGGTAAATGATTATCCAGTTAGTGCTTATTTTATTCAACAGGGTAATAAGGAAGTTAAGTTAGTCGGGGAAATTCTTTCCGCTGAGGAATATGGTATCGCAGTTCCCAAAGGAAAAACTGAGACCGTTGAAAAGTTAAATGCCGGCTTGAAAGCCATCAAAGAAAACGGAAAATATGCTGAAATTTACAAGAAGTGGTTTGGCGAAGAACCAAAATAAAGGTCGACGGACAACCAGATATCATGTACAATAGTGTATGCGTAACAATTCTGTTACGCATATATTTATGCAACGGAGAAAGAGGTAGGTGATGTTATGGATCTTTTACTGATTTGGCAAGATGCTTTGCCAATATTAATGATAGGTCTAAAAATGACGATCCAGCTAACTACTTTGGCTGTATTATTTGGCAGTATTATTGGTTTGTTTGTTGGGCTAGGTAAGATGAGCCGAATTTCTTTGATTAAGATCCCTTCTGTGATTTATATAGAATTTTTCCGTGGCTCCCCTTTGTTAGTGCAATTATTCTTAATTTACTTTGGCCTACCCCAAGTGGTTGGGCACCCCATTGATAAATTTTGGTCCGCAGTAATTGTTCTTAGCTTGAACAGTGGTGCATACTGTGCTGAAATATTCCGTGCCGGAATCCAATCCATTGAAAAAGGACAAATGGAAGCAGCCAGATCTTTGGGCATGTCCCATGTCCAGGCTATGCGTTACATTATTCTGCCCCAGGCCTTTAAACGGGTTATCCCGCCCTTGGGCAATGAATTTATTGCCATGCTGAAAGATACCTCACTGGTTTCGGTCATTGGTCTGGCAGAGCTTGCCCGCAGCGGTCAGCTCTATATTTCGACCACTTATAAAGCCTTTCAGATTTGGTTCTTGGTGGCTATCTTCTATATTATTATGACCTTGCTAATATCCGAGTTCTTCGTCAACCGCATGGAAAGGAGGCTGAAGACCGGTGATCATAGCTAAAAATGTAACCAAAAATTTTGGCAAACTTGAGGTTCTCAGAGGTATTGGTTTGCATGTCAAAGAACAGGAAGTGGTCGTGATTATTGGTCCGTCCGGTTCCGGTAAAAGTACCTTCCTGCGTTGCCTTAATCTCCTGGAGGAACCAACTTCCGGTGAAATTACCATTGATAACGTCAGTTTAACCGATAAGAGTGCAGATATAAATAAAATTCGCCAAAATGTGGGGATGGTTTTTCAAAGGTTTAATTTGTTTCCCCATAAAACAGCCCTGCAAAATATTACCATCGCCCCCATGAAAGTAAAGGGTATGACAGAAAAAGAAGCCAATGATATAGCCAGGGATTTACTAGCCAAGGTAGGATTACGTGACAAAGAAGATGCCTATCCGGACCAACTTTCCGGTGGTCAACAACAAAGGGTAGCCATAGCCAGGGCGTTGGCTATGAAGCCAAAGGTCATGTTATTTGATGAACCCACTTCAGCCCTGGACCCCGAAATGGTTGGTGAGGTTTTGGGTGTAATGAAGGATTTGGCCCGGGAAGGAATGACCATGGTGGTTGTAACACACGAGATGGGTTTTGCCCGTGAAGTGGGGGACCGGGTTTTGTTTATTGATGAAGGTAAAGTGATTGAACAGGGAACTCCTGAAGAAATTTTTATCAATGCGAAGCATGAACGAACAAAGGCCTTTCTTAATAAAATTCTTTAATAAAGACAATCAGGGAAGCCTCATCACAGTGGCTTCCCTGATTTGTGTTTCTAATTACTTAGATAGCTTCCCGCATAAGCTCTAGGTATTCCTCACCTAGCTTGGTTAAGGAGCAAATTTTGCTTTTTCCCTCGGAGGTAACTTCAACGAGACCGAGGGCAAATAATTGCATAACTACATGATCTAATACTGCTCTTTTTACTTTAGAGGTTAAGGAAAGTTCTTCCTTATTCATTTTGCCTTCATCAAAAAGGGCCCTCATAACCCTTTCTGCTTCCACAGGCAGTCTGTTGTTTACTTCCTTAAAATATTGTGACATGGTAAGTTCAGTCATTGCCTTGCAACCCCTTTACTAACAGTTAGTTAATGTTATCTAATTAGAGTATTGACATAGATCAACAAATTTATTCGTTAGTTTAGGAAAAAATTATTTTTGCACGATCAGACCAACATGCCGCTGGTCGGCACCATCCGAACAATGATAAACAATGATAATAGAAAGCTATTATTAGGATAGAAAAACTAAGGCTTGCTTGCCTGTGACCTTTAGGTTATGCCCTAAAGGTCACAGGCAAGCAAAATCTTTCTAATAATTTTAGGTAGAAATGCTTTTCCTTTACCTGACTGGTTGACTGCTTTATAATTTATACTATAATTTACTGAAATTTACGGGGGCTGTCATGCGAAGACAAAAAAAGTGGCACGTGAGAACACCAAATCCGGCGTTGCAACAAATTCTCTCAATGGAATTAGGTATTTCAAAAATCCTTGCTCAGTTATTAATTAACCGAGGAATATATACTGTTGACCAGGCCAAGGCATTTCTAGGCAGTGAATTGGATCAAATGTTTAGTCCCTGGCTCATGCAGGATATGGAAAAGGCTGTTAAACGAATCCTTACTGCTAGAGAAAAGGGCGAACCCATTTTGGTATATGGTGATTACGACGTGGACGGCATCACAGGGACCACCGTTTTGGTACTGGCCCTGCGTCGACTTGGCTGCCAGGTGGAGTATTTTATTCCCCATCGTTTGGAAGAGGGCTACGGCCTTAATAAAGAAGCCCTGGAACGAGCCGCTGAACGGGGTATTGGCCTTGTAGTGACCGTTGATTGTGGCATTAGCGGCGTAGAAGAGGTGGCAGTGGCCCAGGCTTTAGGAGTGGATATCGTTATTACGGATCACCATGAACCACCGCTGCAATTGCCCGCTGCCTTGGCTGTTCTGGACCCTAAAAGAGAGGATTGCAGCTATCCCTTTAAGGAATTAGCCGGCGTAGGTGTGGCTTTAAAACTAATCCAAGGACTTTTTGAACAGGCTGGACTTGGTCAGCAGGACTGGGAAAAATACATAGATTTAGTATGTTTAGGTACCGTGGCAGATATTGTTCCACTACAGGGTGAAAACCGTATCCTGGTTAAGTATGGCTTACCGCAAATTAGCAGCGGCAAAAGACCTGGTTTACAGGCTTTAATTAAAGTCAGTGGTATTCGGTCAGAGGTATTGGGAACCAGGGAATTGGGTTTTGGTTTGGCTCCCCGTTTAAATGCCGCAGGCAGAATGGGGGATGCCGGTCTTGGTGTAGAGCTTTTGCTGGCAGAAGATTCCTTAATGGCAGATAACATAGCAGAGGAGTTAAATCGAGGCAACCAAGAGAGACAGCAGGTGGAGTCTAAGGTCTTAGCAGAGGCCTTGGCTTTACTGGAAGCAGACCCGGAGCTGGCCCAGAGTAAGGTATTGGTACTAGCCTCGGAAAACTGGCATCCGGGTGTGATCGGGATTGTAGCCTCCAGATTGGTGGATCGCTTTTATCGGCCAACCTTTATGATTAGTCTGGAAGCGGGCAGGGGAAAGGGTTCTGCCAGAAGTATAGCCGGGTTTAATTTGTATCAGGCTATGGTTAAATGCCAGGATCATTTAGAGCAATTTGGCGGACACGCCATGGCCGCTGGCTTTAGCATTCAGGAAGAAAAAATTACTGATTTTCGTGAGGCGGTTAATCGGTTTGCGGATGAAGCCCTAACGGAAGAACATTTAACCCCCAACCTTGATTTGGATGCCTTAATTAATCTTACGGAATTATCGATGGATACGGTTCAGGAACTTAATCAGTTATCTCCTCTGGGACATTGTAACCCGGGGCCGATGTTAGGCTGCTGTCAGGCTACGGTTGTTAACTGCCGGGAAGTAGGTAAAAATGGTGGTCATCTAAAAATGAGAGTAAGGGAGAAGCAAACTATTTTTGATGGGATTGGTTTTAACCTAGCTTCCTATAGTGAAATGTTGGCGGCCAATGATACCGTGGACATGGCCTTTGTCCCTTCGATTAATGTTTGGAATGGCCGTTCTTCGGTTCAGTTAGAAGTAAAGGAATTAAAGGAAACGGGTGAAGTGCCTCCTTTGGTACAGAAAATGATAACCGGGGAGAGGGAATTAAAAACGATATTAAGTAAGTTCTTGTATTTACCCGAGGAAAAAATTGCCAAAGGTCTAATTCCCTTAGGCCTATTGCAACTGTTAACACCTGAGTATCAAGAATATACTAGGGTAGCATGCAAACAGGGAGATTTTCAAATCCTAGATTACAGGAATTGTCCCGATCGATTGGCCCAGCTTGTGCAGTTAGTGAATTCAGAGGAAACGAGTTTGATTGTGGTAGAAAGTACAGCTCAAGCCATTCAAATAGCAACCTTTCTTAGTGAAGGTGAAAGGAATGTTGGCGTTTATCACCCGGGCTTAAACGGCAGTGAAGCGGAGCAATTAAAAACTTTAATCCATTCTGGAAGAATAAGTCTTCTAGTGGCAACGGCATTTAGCAACCTGCCTGAGCTTCATTTTGAACAGGTGATCCTATACTATTTACCCTATCAACCAGCAGAGTGCCAACTTTATTGTGCAACCGCCAGTAAGGTTGCCTTGCTTGGGGGGGAAAACCAAGTTTCAGAGGCCCAAGAACAAATTTATGCCCTGGCCCCAGAAAGGAATGCTCTGGCAGAGGTATTTAAGCTAATCCGCCAAAGGCTAAATCAGCAGGGCCATGGTGAGGTTACCGCTGAAGAACTCTATGTTTGTCTAAGAAGTTTTTATCCCAAGGCATCTATACACACGGCGGAAATTTGTCTAAATGCCTTTCAAGAGATGGGGCTGTTAACGTTTAATAAGCAAGGAAATACTTATCATTATCAACTAAACCTGCAGGCTAGAGGAGATTTAGAAAGTTCGCCAACCTTTAACTGGACACATCAAATGAAGGAAGATTGTCAGCGTTTTCAAAGACAATATCTAGCGGCAACCGGGCAGGAATTAAAAGGTTTATTTCTCAGCAGCTTATAGGGGGAGTGAAGATGGATTTTGCCAGCAAAATTCGCTTGATTAAAGATTTTCCTAAGCCGGGCATAAATTTTAGGGATATTACAACCTTACTAACCGATCCTGCTGCCTTTAAACAGGCAGTGGATGCCATCGCGGAGTTGTGTCAGGATCTTGAGGTGGATATCATTGCTTGCCCCGAAGCTAGGGGATTTGTTCTGGGTGCGCCTTTGGCCTATACCATGGGCAAGGGTTTAGTCTTATTAAGAAAACCTGGTAAATTACCCGGTAAAACAGTATCCCACCGTTATCAATTGGAATACGGCATGGACTCTTTGGAAGTGCACGAAGGGGCTATTTTACCGGGCCAGAAAGTTTTACTGGTGGACGATGTGCTGGCCACAGGAGGAACCATGGTGGCTGGTGTGGAATTGATTAAGAAATCCGGTGGTCAAGTGGCAGGTATTGCCTTTCTTATTGAGCTAGTGGGGCTAAATGCCCGGGAAAAACTCAGGAACTACCCCGTTGTAACATTACTGCAGCTCGAGGCCTGATTATTATATTTTGTGTGGAGGTGAAGCATGTCTTCACTGTTTGAATTGGAACAAAAGGTATTGCTGTATAATCCTTCGGCGGACATCGCTTTTCTCCGGGGGGCCTATAATTTTGCTGAAAATGCCCACAGGGGTCAAAAAAGAATCTCCGGCGAAGAGTATATTGTTCATCCCTTGGCCATTGCCGTTATTTTGGCTGAGCTTCAGCTGGATGTGCCAACCGTTGCAGCCGGACTATTGCATGATGTTGTTGAAGATACTGGTATAACCCTAGAAGATATTGAGAATGATTTTGGACCGGAAATCGCCACCATGGTGGATGGGGTCACGAAACTGGGTAAATTGCAGTTTCAAACAAAGGAAGAACGGCAAGCTGAAAACCTACGTAAGATGTTTCTGGCCATGGCCAAGGATATCCGAGTGATCTTAATTAAGCTAGCTGATCGGCTGCATAATTTACGTACCTTACAGTTTCAATCCGAGCGAAAGCAAAAGGAAGTGGCAAAGGAAACCCTGCATTTTTTTGCTCCCATGGCACACCGTCTGGGGATTTACAGAATTAAATGGGAACTGGAAGATTTGTCCTTTCGTTATCTGGAGCCAGAGCAGTACCAACGGATGAAGGTTCAGATTGCCAAATCCAGAGCCAAACGAGAGGAATACATCCAGGAAGTTATTAAGGAATTGGCTGCCAAACTTTCAGCGGTGAATATTAAGGCAGAAATACAGGGAAGACCGAAAAATCTATATTCCATCTATCAAAAGATGGTGGATCAGCAAAAGGAATTAAAGGATATTTTTGATGTACAAGCGGTACGTGTTTTGGTAAGTTCTGTTAAGGATTGCTATGGTTCCCTGGGTATTGCTCATACCCTTTGGAAGCCCATACCAGGACGCTTTAAGGACTATATTGCCATGCCCAAGTCCAATATGTATCAGTCTTTGCATACCACCGTCATTGGGCCTAATGGAGAGCCAGTGGAAATTCAAATTCGCACTTGGGATATGCATAAAGTGGCTGAATACGGTATTGCCGCCCACTGGAAGTATAAGGAAGACGCCAAAGAGGAGAAGGATTTTGATAAAAAACTGGCCTGGCTGCGGCAGATGTTGGATGCCCAACATGAAACCAGAGATGCCAGGGAGTTTATGGAGAACCTCAAGGTAGATCTATTTTCCCAATCTGTTTTTGTCTTTACTCCCAAAGGGGATGTTATGGAGCTACCCGCCGGGGCAGTCCCCTTGGACTTTGCCTACAGAATTCACACAGATGTAGGGCATCGTACGGTAGGTGCCAAAATAAACGGCAGGATCGTCCCGTTGGATTATCGCCTTAAGAATGGTAATATCGTTGAGATCATTACTTCTAAAGTCAGCGGCGGTCCCAGTCGGGATTGGCTCAATATTGTAAAAACTCCCCAGGCTAAAAACCGTATTCGGTCCTGGTTTAAGAAGGAACGGCGGGAAGAAAATATTAACCGCGGTCGGGATGCACTGGAACGGGAAGCCCGTAAACAGGGGTTAGAACTGGAATTGGTGCGGGGGGAAAGACTGCAGGAATATGCCAAGAAATTGGTTCAAGCTTCGGTTGATGAGTTATATGCCGCCATTGGTGATGGACAGATTATTCCCAGTCAGATAGTCACCAAGCTGCGGGATGAACATCGTGCCGAAAAGGAACGCCGTCCCTTGGCAGAAGAAATGATGAAGAAGGCCGAAGCAAAAGCGGCAGAATGGGGCAAACCAACCCAGGGTATTCGTGTCAAAGGGGTCGATAATTTACTGATTCGTCTGGCCCACTGCTGTAACCCTGTGCCCGGTGATCCCATTGTAGGTTATATTACACGGGGCAGAGGGGTTTCCATCCATCGGGATGACTGTATTAATATTCAACCGATTCAAAATGATGAACCGGAACGAATTGTTGAAGTAGGCTGGGATAAGGAATTTCAATCACCTTTTCAGGTAAAACTGGAGATTACAGGGTTGGATAGGGCCGGTTTTCTAAATGATGTGTTAAATGTGCTGCTTGATTTAAAGATCAATGCCAGCAGAGTAAATGCCCGTTCCAGGAAGGATCAAATGGCCACGGTTGAATTGTCCCTTCAGGTACGCAATACTGAACAATTGGAGTATCTAATGAATAAGATGAAAAGGGTTAAGGATAATTACGGGGTTCGTAGGGTATCCCCGGGTTAGCCCGGTGCTTTGATTTGGAGGTTTGGGCACATGCGTGCAGTGGTACAACGGGTCCAACGGGGCTCGGTGACAGTAAACAACGAGGTTGTTGGCAAAATTGAGCAGGGTTTGGTGGTTTTGCTGGGTGTAGGGCAGGGGGATACCGCCGATGATGCCCGCTACCTGGCAGATAAGATCAGTCAGCTAAGGATTTTTACGGATGAACAGGGAAAATTAAATCTTTCTCTGCAGGATGTCGGAGGAAGTGTGCTGGCCATATCTCAGTTTACCCTCTACGGCGATTGCAGAAAAGGGCGCAGACCCAGCTATATCGAGGCAGCAGCACCAGATGCGGCCAGGGAACTGTATGAAAGCTTTGTCCAAAGGCTGGTATGCAATGGTTTGACCACCGCCACTGGCGTTTTTCAGGAACATATGGTTGTAGAAATTATCAACGATGGGCCTGTCACACTGCTCTTGGATAGTCGAAAAAGTTTTTAGGATGGGGGATGGTATTGGTGATCATTGAAACATTACCGGTGGGTAATATGGAGGCGAACTGCTATATTATTGGTTGTACAGAAACCCGTAAAGCTGTGGTAGTGGACCCCGGCGACGAAGCGGACCGCATCCAGTCAAGATTAAACAAGCTAAATTTGCAGACAGAGGCCATTGTACTGACCCACGGCCATGTGGACCATATTGGTGCCCTGGGTGAGCTTAAAGAGATTACGGGGGCAAAGGTGATGATCCACACCCAGGATGGGGAGATGATCACCAATCCAGCCAAGAATCTCTCAGCCTGGATGGGCTATCAAATGTCCTTTCAACCAGCGGAAAGGTTATTAGAGGATGGAGATACCATTCAAGTGGGTAAGCTAACCTTGGAAGTACTTCACACTCCTGGGCACACCCCCGGTGGCATTTGTCTCCTCGTTGGGAAAGATGTGATTAGCGGGGATACCCTCTTTGCCCAGTCCATCGGCAGAAGCGATTTTCCAGGCGGCAGTCATGCCATCCTTATTCAATCGATCAAGAATAGGCTGCTTGTGCTGCCCGATGATACAAAGGTTTATCCAGGACATGGCCCAGCTACAACCATTGGCCGGGAGAAAAGACATAATCCTTTCTTTTAACAACAACGCCACGGTTATCTGTGGCGTTGTTTTAATAACCGTTAGCTATTAGCCAGTTTACCCAAAGTAAGAGGCCAAAAGCGAATCGAGGTGATTTTATGTTACCCCGCAGTAAAACCAGTGAGGATGTGGAGTTAATTGTTGATTTATACGAAAGGGATAAGGCTGCTTTAACAGCCATATTGGTTAATATCCGGGAAATTATTTTGCTCAATCAGGCGGATGATCATAGTACGGTGGTGAAGCTAAAGGAGTATCTTAAGCAACAGGGGATTCATATTTAAAAGAAATATTTGAGAGTGCAAGGAGGGTGATCAATGAAAATTCTGATTACCGGTGGCACCGGTTTTGTGGGTTCGGCCTTGGTTCGACATCTTACCGAACAGAATCATTCGGTTGTTATTGCCTCTCGAAAGGAGCAAGCCCCTAGCGAGGGTATTGCTTATATCAAGCTTCCTAACCCTGGTGAAAGGTTTCCCCAAGAACTCATTGAGCAACTTCATGGGGTGATTAATCTGGGAGGACACAATATATCCCAGGGACGCTGGAGTAAGTCAGTAAAAAAACAAATCTTAGCAAGCCGTCTACAACTAACGAAACAAATCGTAGACAGTATAGGAAGGAATAAAAGCGAGGGACTTTCTTACCCCAGGGAACTAATCAATGCATCGGCAGTGGGGTATTATGGTACCCATCTACAACAGGTTTTTCATGAGGAAAGTCCCAGGGGTAAAGGATTTCTAGCTGAAGTCTGTCAAGCTTGGGAACAAGAAGCAAGGGAAGCGGAAAAATTCGGCCTAAGGGTGGTCTTGCTGCGGCTGGGAATGGTACTGGGGCCTGGTGGGGCCTTGCAGAAAATGATTTTACCCTACAAGTTTGGTTTTGGCGGTTTGATCGGCAGCGGTCAGCAGTGGTGTTCCTGGATTCATCGGGATGATGTGGTAAATGTTGTTACTTTGGCACTGGAGAAGAGAGCCTGGGAAGGGGTATATAACCTATGCAGTCCCAATGCTGTTACGATGAAAGAGTTGGACAGAGCGATTGCTGATGTCTTGGGTAAAAGATCCTGGACCCGCCTGCCTGCCTTTATGGCAAGGCTGGTATTGGGAGAAATGGCCGAAGAACTTTTAATAAATGGTCAAATCGTACTGCCCCAGAGGCTGATGGCCATGGATTATCAGTACAAGTTCTCGGAAATTCTGCCAGCTATTAAGGATGTATTAGGGAAAAATAGCCATCCACCAGCCGCTTAGTATGCTAAACCCAAGTATGAGACCCCGGGTTGCCCCGGGGTCTCATACTTGGGTTTAGTGGGTTTCATCGTAGGATAATCTTGTAACCTTGGTAAATTCACCTTTCTCAATTTGTTCAGGTGCGGCAGACTTTTCGAGGAAGTCACTCATACCAGCAGCAACCACTAGTTCTTGTTGTTTTTTATTTTTTCTAACCATAAAAATTCAGCCCTTTCAGTAAATTGACTTATTATATTGTTTCCTTTCATATCGAAATATATGAAAGGAAAATGCACGGACCTATTTTGCCAGTGCATTTTGATAGAGATATTTATAAGAATTAAGGGTGGGTTTTACCCAAATGTTCATGTTTTCGTAATCCCCGGCAATATGGCAGTTGTTAATAAGTCTGCCCTGGACCTCATAACCAAGACGGTGAAGAACCAGGTTCATGCCATAGGAAGATGCACGGGATAGGCTAAATAGGCAATGGATACCCTTTGTTCGACAATTCTCTTCCAACCTTTTTAATAGGATGGTATTTAAACCCATGCCACGGTAGTCTGGATGAGTAGCACAATTGGTTAATTCTGCGTGCCTTTGGTTCCAATCGATTTCCGCAGTTGACACACCGGCTAAGGTATGATCTTCATAGCAAACCACATAGATGTCACCTGTTTGAATGGCTTCTCTCAGATAACTTGGGTCATAGACCGGGGTAGGGTAGCTGCTAAATACGGTATTAAACAATTCGGCCATATCCTTAGTATGTTCACCAGTTGCAAGCTTTAATGAAAACCCCTTTGGTAGGACCGATTGATACTCCCTAGGTTGCCCCAGGATCTTTTCCAGCAGTTGCTTTTCCTGAAGAAGGGAACCGGAACGACAGCGTTTCTCCGAAAGATAGAATGTTAAAAAATATGCGTCGGCACCTTGAAAATAGCCTTTTATTACCCCTTCCAAGCGAAATTCTTCACCCCGTAGGAGGTGTAAATCTGCTTCCTTGACTGGAAAAATAATTTTTTCAAGGTTTTGTACCTTGGCCAAATCCAAGAGAAAGAAACGTAAAGCAGTTGCATTATTAACCCTATAATCCTGTATCCAAATACGTCTGTTGTATTCATCCAAGTTAGCCTGCAGAAAAAATTCAGGTCTGTTTATTGTAATGATAGGCATGTATTAATTACTTCCTTCTGCTGCATACATTTTTTCTTCTGTATCTAGGGTTATTCTACCGCTTTGCATTAAGCCTGCAATACCTATTTTGGAGGTTTTCTTTTTTTCTTCTTCTGCCCCTGGCTCGGTATAAAGATATACTTTTCCCTCAAAATTTCTTAATACTGTTTTCCCTTTACCCTGGGATAACAAATAATTTGGTCCTATGGGAATTTTACCTCCACCACCGGGAGCATCAATAACATAAGTGGGAACGGCTAGTCCGGAGGTATGGCCCCGTAAACTTTCCATAATTTCAATACCTGTGCTAACCGAAGTTCTAAAATGCCCAATGCCTTCCGAAAGATCACATTGATAAAGATAATAGGGTCGAACACGAATATTTAAAAGGTTTTGCACCAATTTTTTCATAATATGAGTTTGGTCATTTATGCCGCGGAGTAAAACAGATTGATTATTTATAGGTATACCGGCTTTGGCTAAGCGGGCAACAGCGGCTGTAGCTTCCGGTGTTATTTCGTGGGGATGGTTAAAGTGTGTGTTAATCCAAACGGGGTGATATTTTTCCAGCATATTACATAGTTCCTCAGTAATTCGCTGTGGCAAGACAACGGGGGTGCGAGTACCGAAACGGATAATTTCAACATGTTTAATTGCACGTAATTTCTTGAGGATATATTCTAATCTTTCATCGGATAAAGTAAAAGGATCTCCGCCAGAGATAACTACATCCCTGATTGCGGTGTTACTACGAATATAAGAGAAGGCAAGGTCCAGTAGAGACTTGGGCATAGAACGATCATTTTGTCCAGCTATACGGCGGCGTGTACAATGACGGCAATACATGGAACAGCAATCTGTAACCAACAGCAAAACTCGGTCCGGATAGCGATGAGTTAAACCCGGCACAGGAGAATCCACATCTTCATGTAGGGGATCTTTCATATCTCCCTTAGTAAAGACTAGCTCCTTGGCATTTGGTACTGCTTGTAGTCTCACAGGGCATTGGCGATCGTCAAATTTAATTAGGCTGGCATAGTAAGGGGTTATGGCCATTCTGAATTTTCTTAGGCAGGCAGAGATACCATCCTTTTCCTTCGGAGTTAAGTTTACAAATTCTGAAAGTTTATCTACCCCTGTGATCCGGTTGCTGATTTGCCAGTGCCAATCATTCCATTGTTCTTCAGTAGCGTACCATTTTTCTAACAACTCTTTTTTACAATCCATAGAGTACCCCCTTGTATTTTTATACTGTTCCTCAAGTTGACAACTTATTATAACACGATGAGTTGCTAGCACACAAAAACCCAAACCTTTAAATCACAGGTTATCTAGTCGTGAGTTTTGAAATATAGTTAAAATTTTAAATTAAGCTATAAATTACTTACATTTACTATCATATTTTCTAGATAAATACAAAATGAGACAGATATAAAAAAATCCCCCTACCTGAGTAAGGGGATTGAGATTTCTAGGAAGCCGTGGTGTTTTCTCTTAATGTTTGCCACATATCCGGTGTAACCAGACCCAGGCGCCAAATGGCAATACCCTTTAGGCGATGCTGTTTGGCAATATTCAGTTTGTCCACCAGGCTGGAGGAGGTTTCGTTGGGAATGGATATCCCTAAATAAAGTTTACCAGCCGGAACCTCTTTTAGGGCAGCTTGCACAGCCCCATTAACGAGTTCTTTTGGTTCCGGCTTAGAACCGTAATCGTAAGCCATGATAATAATGGAGTCAGCTAGTTTTCCTAGACTTGCATAGTCATACCCTTTATAGGCACTGTTAGGAGCGTGCAGAGAAAGGGAAAGTTTTATGCCATTATTTTTTAGTTCTTTAGCCAATAAAGCTACGAAATTGGTAAAACGATTTTGCACCAGCGTTAATTGCTCATTTGTTTCACTAAGCCCCAGGCCTTCAAAGTCGAGATTTACACTTTGGTAGTTTACAGCTTCCTCAGCAATCGTTTGCACCGCCTGTTCAGTTGCTGATTTGCTAGCTAATAAATCCGTTAGGGAGCTATCCTCATCGGCCATATGTATAACCATTTGGGTTTTTAGGTCATATTGGTCAGCCGCAGCCAATACCTTTTCGTAGTCCTCGGGTCTTTGCCAGCCAGTACGACTTTTGGTCAAAAGGTTACCGTCACGATCAAGACTATACCAGCCTAGAGCAACATCATTTACAACATCGGTATTAGCACTGCTATGGTCAGGAAAGGGTTGTCCAAATAGATTTGTCCAACTGCTGGTTTGTAGGTCTCCCAAGGCATAGTAACCAACCACGTCCAAGTTCCAGGGGATTTGCCTTGGGGCAGATAGGATGTGGATAGTGTTTTCCGAAGCATTCCAGGATACTTGGCAATCAAAGGCTTCACTAAAGAAACGTAAGGGGATCAAGGTTCTCCCATTAATTATTTGCGGGGGCACGTCCAGGGTAATGTCGGAATCGTTATGATTGGCAGTTTTATTACCAATCTGCAGTACGATGTAGGTGACAGCATCCTTGGCACGAATGGTTTGGCTGGCACCATCCCAGGTAACCTCCACCTGAAGGGCTTCGGCCAAAGCACGAAAGGGAACCAAGGTGCGATTTTCCTGAACCATAGGCGGCACATCAAACTTTACCGCTGCACCATTGACAAACACCGACATTGGTTGGGCAGCGTTGGCAAAGCTAGCCGGCACAGAAAAAAGAGTAAACAAAACAAGGGTTATCAAACATAAAAAGCGTTTCATTTCTGCTACCTCCGAAAATAGTTTTATCCCTAGTTTATTAGACGATAAACTTATCTAAAATGTAACAAGAAATAACGACCTCTTTAGATATCAGGGTGATGACGCAATTCCTACCGAAAGCCACTTTTCCCACCTATTTATATGTGGTACAATCCCATATTTGACACTTAAACCAAAGAAAAACTCCGGGAAGCCTTGCAAATAGGGCATTCCGGAGTTTTTTTAATGTTTAAAAACTGCGTACTGTTTTGTTCTTTTTCGTATCCTTAAAAATATTTTTCATTTCTTTCAAACTAACAATTTGATAATCAGTGCTAAACCCAAATACATCATGTAAGGCATCCGTAAAATCAGTTCTTGTATATGTTGGGACATAACCTTCAGCAGGAACAGAATAAAAACTCATATCCCTTAAACTACTAATGATTTCATTACTGGTAAACTTACCACCCAAAAACTTTTCAAGATATCTGTATAATAGCAAAGCAAGAAAACATGTAGTAAAGTGAGCCTTAATCCTGTCATCTCGGCTTAAATAAACAGGTCTCGCTTTAAACTCACTCTTCATAATCCTAAAACATTCTTCTATTTCCCAGCGTCTGTGGTTAATCTTTGCAATAGCCATGGCATCGTCATCTAAATTAGTGCATATAGCATAAAAACCATCATACATTTCCTCATTTGATATCGTATCCTCATTTATGCTGTATATTGCTTTATCAGCCACCTCACCATCTTTAGTAATATTAGTAGATGATATAAACCGTTTAAAATCATTTTGATTTTTTTTCCTGATATCGGATGGTCTGGTTTCAACCAATTTA
>NZ_JBAIYV010000008.1:0-2498 GCF_036763075.1 Desulfotomaculum sp. 1211_IL3151
CGCCTGGGGAGTACGGTCGCAAGACTGAAACTCAAAGGAATTGACGGGGGCCCGCACAAGCGGTGGAGTATGTGGTTTAATTCGACGCAACGCGAAGAACCTTACCAGGGCTTGACATCGTATGAAAAGCGTAGAGATACGTTCCTTCAACTTCGGTTGAACATATAGACAGGTGGTGCATGGTTGTCGTCAGCTCGTGTCGTGAGATGTTGGGTTAAGTCCCGCAACGAGCGCAACCCCTAACATTAGTTGCCAGCACGTAAAGGTGGGAACTCTAATGTGACTGCCGTTGACAAAACGGAGGAAGGTGGGGATGACGTCAAATCATCATGCCCCTTATGTCCTGGGCTACACACGTACTACAATGGCCGGTACAGACGGAAGCGAAGCCGTGAGGTGGAGCAAACCTGAGAAAGCCGGTCCCAGTTCGGATTGTAGTCTGCAACTCGACTACATGAAGTCGGAATCGCTAGTAATCGCAGGTCAGCATACTGCGGTGAATACGTTCCCGGGCCTTGTACACACCGCCCGTCACACCACGAAAGTTGACAACACCCGAAGCCGGTGACTTAACCGAAAGGAGAGAGCCGTCGAAGGTGGGGCCGATGATTGGGGTGAAGTCGTAACAAGGTAGCCGTATCGGAAGGTGCGGCTGGATCACCTCCTTTCTAAGGAGAAATCAGCGTAAGCTGATTATCTAAGGTCGGACATTCACCATCTGCCTGTTTAGTTTTGAGAGACCCAATCAACCAGAAACTTCTGGTTGATTTTCAAAGTCTCTTGAAGTAATCCAACGTTCTTTGAAAACTGAACAGCGAAAAAGTAAAGCGTCGACAACAACAATTTCAAAAGGTTACCAAAAGTAACCGAGCAATAGAGAAGTGAGAGGTGAGAAGTTAGAAGTGGGAAAAACACTTTTAACATCGAACGTCACACAACTCAAAAGAATGGTCAAGAAAGAAAGGGCATACGGTGGATGCCTAGGCGCAATGGGCCGAAGAAGGGCGCGGTAAGCTGCGAAAAGCCACGAGGAGCCGCAAGCAGGCAGAGAGTCGTGGATACCCGAATGGGGCAACCCGGCGGAGCAAACCTCCGTCACCCTATGCTGAATCTATAGGCATAGAGGAGGGCACCCGGGGAACTGAAACATCTAAGTACCCGGAGGAAAAGAAAGAAACATCGAACCCCCCAGTAGCGGCGAGCGAACAGGGGCGAGCCTAAACCAGATATCTTCGGATACCTGGGGTTGCGGGAACCTCACCGCGTGATCAGTAGACCTAGTTGAAGCCACATGGAAAGGTGCTGCATAGAAGGTAAAACACCTGTAAACGAAAGGTCGAAAATTGCAGAGGACATCCCAAGTACCGCGGGACACGAGAAACCCCGTGGGAATCAGGGGGGACCACCCCCCAAGGCTAAATACCCAATGCGACCGATAGTGAACCAGTACCGTGAGGGAAAGGTGAAAAGCACCCCGGGAGGGGAGTGAAAAAGAACCTGAAACCGTATGCTTACAAACTGTCAAAGCACATTAAACGTGTGATGGCGTACTTTTTGTAGAACGGACCGGCGAGTTACATCTAACGTGCAGGTTAAGGCAGAAAAGCCGGAGCCGAAGCGAAAGCAAGTCTTAAAAGGGCGAGATGTACGTTGGAGTAGACCCGAAACCTGGTGATCTACCCATGTCCAGAGTGAAGCTTTAGTAAAATAAAGTGGAGGCTCGAACCGACCTTCGTTGAAAAGGAGGCGGATGAGGTGTGGGTAGGGGTGAAATGCCAATCGAACCAGGAGATAGCTGGTTCTCCTCGAAATAGCTTTAGGGCTAGCCTCGGAGCAAGAATAGCGGAGGTAGAGCACTGAATGGGCTAGGGGCCTTCACGGGTTACCGAACCCAATCAAACTCCGAATGCCGCTAAATCATCTCCGGGAGTCAGACTGCGGGTGCTAAGATTCGTAGTCAAAAGGGAAACAGCCCAGACCAACAGCTAAGGTCCCCAAGATATACTAAGTGGAAAAGGATGTGGGGTTGCTAAGACAACCAGGATGTTGGCTTAGAAGCAGCCACCATTTAAAGAGTGCGTAATAGCTCACTGGTCAAGTGACCCTGCGCCGAAAATGTAACGGGGCTAAGTATATCACCGAAGCTTTGGAATGATGTAAATCATTGGTAGAGGAGCGTTCCTGTTGAATAGAAGCGGTACCGTAAGGAGCCGTGGATTGGCAGGAAGTGAGAATGCCGGTATAAGTAAGCGAAAAGGCAGGTGAGAATCCTGCCCGCCGAAAACCTAAGGTTTTCTGGGGAAGGTTCGTCCGCCCAGAGTAAGTCGGGCCCTAAGTCGAGGCCGCAAGGCGTAGGCGATGGACAATCGGTTGAGAATCCGATACCACCAAATACCGTTTTTAAGTGAAGGAGTGACGCAGGAGGGTAAGTTAAGCCAGCGGCTGGAAAAGCTGGTCCAAGCCCGTAGGGTGAGAGATAGGCAAATCCGTCTCTCGTA
>NZ_JBAIYV010000052.1:0-2391 GCF_036763075.1 Desulfotomaculum sp. 1211_IL3151
TGCTTGAATTCAGCACTGTATTGTTTCTTATGCTTTCCCATTAAACAGTTCCTCCTAGTTAGTTTTAATTTTACACTAAGCTAGGAAAAATCTCTATTTTGGTTGTCCTATTTTTATTCTAGCAGCACCCTGCGGTCCAATATTGACCGAAGGGGGAAGAAAACAATTGACAATAATGAAACTGACATATGGTCATACATACAGAGCAAGCAGTCAGGGACAAGATACCAGGTCAATTATGATGTTGCAGCAACCTGTGTCCTAAAAAACAGGGAGAAAATCAAAATCCAAGGGACGGGTGTGGATATTTCCACGACCGGAATCCTGATTAAGCTGAATGCGGAAGAACATCTCCTGAAAATTAAGGAATCAGAAAAGATAACATTAAAGTTTGAAATCCTGCCAGGGAGCATGCCGGAAGGCTATGAAATGAACGTCCGTGTAGCTGCTAAAGTGGCCCGATCCTGGATCGCGGAGGATGGCGCTTGCTTTTGCGCCTTTGAGTTCCTGACGACCCTGGCCCAGTATGCCAATCGTAAAAAAGGCAGGGTTGTACTATTTATGTCGAGCCTTCTGCTGTTGTTCATCACGATTTTTATCCTGCTCATGAGAGCGGAAAGCATCCTGTATTTTAAGTTTAATAAATTTCTATATATGTACAGTATCATTGCCGCCGCCTTTTTGCTCAGCCGTTACTTTTTTGGTGCGTTGTACCGACCGATGGATATTAATCCGGATTTTACGCCAGGGGTCACGATCATTATTCCATGTTTTAATGAAGAGACATGGATTGAAAGGACCATCAACAGCTGTATGAATCAGGATTATCCAATCGATAAGCTGGAAGTGATCGTGGTGGATGACTGCTCCAATGATCATTCCGTGGAAGCCATAAAAGCTGCTATTGAAAAGCTCCATAATCAGGCCGGGTGGTTTAGGACCGAGGAACGGCTAAAGTATGTCGTACAGGAAAAAAACGGCGGCAAACGTGAGGCGCTGGCACGGGGCGCCCTTATGGCAAAGCATGAGCTTATTGTTTTCGTGGACTCCGACAGCTTCTTAGACCCCTATGCCATACAAAATCTGGTTCAGCCGTTCCAGGACCCTAAAATGGGTGGGGTATCGGGAAGGACGGATGTTGCCAATACCTATACCAATGCCCTTACGAAAATGCAGTCGGTCCGGTATTATATTGCCTTCCGGATCATGAAATCGGCGGAGGCCTATTTCGATGCCGTGACCTGCCTTTCCGGCCCCTTGTCCTGTTATCGCAAGGATCTCGTACTGGAGAATATGGATGAATGGCTGAATCAGAAGTTTTTAGGGCAAAAAGCCACCTTTGGCGATGACCGGAGCCTGACCAACTTTATACTGCGGAAACACAGGACCAGTTATCAGGATACGGCCGTATGCCATACCATTGTGCCGAATTCCTACAAAATCTTTCTAAAGCAGCAGATGCGCTGGAAAAGGTCCTGGCTCAGGGAGTCCGTCATCGCGGGAAGCTTTATCTGGAAGAAGGAACCCTTTACATCCGTTTTCTTTTATATGGGCTTGGTTGTTCCCATCGCCGCCCCGATCGTTGTGTTATACAACCTGGTCTATGTACCGATTCTGCACCGGGTATTTCCTACAACCTTTTTGGTAGGTTTGCTGATGATGTCAATGTTAATGAGCTTTACCCAGTTGTTTTTCCGCAAAAGTACTACCTGGCTGTTTGGGATGCTGTTTTGCATTTACTATGAAGCTGTACTGCTTTGGCAGATGCCCGTGGCCTGGGTTACCTTTTGGAAATCAACCTGGGGAACCCGGATGACGCTGGAGGATATAGAAGCGGAAAAACGAAAAGCGGAAAAACGAGACGAAAAGAACCAAAAGAAACAAAAGAAAGTAAAGGCATTAAGTTCTCCCGTTGAAAAATCCTCTTAGGAGATCACTTGGGCAGGAAAGGAGCCATGCGAAATTGAAAGCAAAGAAATTTTCACCACAACGGAAAAACAGAAAAAAAGCAGTCCGAAGTATCGTGGAAGGTATTATTCTACTGCTCATATTGGTGACAATTATTCGGGTTCTTTTGCCATCGAGAGGATTTCTTCCGGTTTCCGAGGATGAAAAAATCCAAACAGACCGAGGGTTTATTGCCATTTCCTATTTCGGTGTTGATCCGACTGGAGATCGGACATTAATCAGCACCAAGCGATTGGAAGAGCAACTAAAGGCGCTGAAAGCTTCTGGCTATGTTGCTATTAGCCAGCAGGATATTATGGTCTTCTGTCAAGATATCGGACAAGTTAAAAGTAGAAATATCCCTAGTTTATTGTTTTAACATGCTAAAGCACTTTCGAAATCATAAGGTGATATCATGCCACAATGTTCATGAATTCTAACAGT